>NZ_JAMGZK010000036.1 GCF_025564065.1 Silvania hatchlandensis
ATTTGCCTGGCGGCTGTAGCGCGGTGGTCCCACCTGACCCCATGCCGAACTCAGAAGTGAAACGCCGTAGCGCCGATGGTAGTGTGGGGTCTCCCCATGCGAGAGTAGGGAACTGCCAGGCATCAAATAAGCAAAAAGGCCATCCGAAAGGATGGCCTTTTTGCGTTGTGCTGAGAAAAAACAGGGCGGCACTGCATTTATCCGGCCTGCACGACAAATCAGGCGATATCTGGCTAAAATAATAAGACCTACCGTGATGTTGAGGTTATTTTGCCGAACCCACCCTTCAATTATCAACAGGATTTCGCTAATACTAATTTTCGCACCCATCCCGAGCTCTACCAGGTTGGGCGGGGAGAACAAGGCGTTCTGTCAGTTGAGCCCTATAAAAGCGAAATCTTGCCTCACTGGCGATATAAAAACGCTGAAGTTGCCACAACATCTGCGCAGGAAATCTATGCGCTATTTGAGCAATACCGCCAGCAAAACGATTTTGTGGGAATGGATATGGCACGAAAATTCATTCAGATGGGATACACCCGCGCAAGACGCTATGCCAATCATAAAGGTGGAAAAAAATATGATGAAGAGGGGAATGTCCGTCCATTAGATCACGATCCTGTCAAAGCCGAAGCGGCTGGGATCTTTAAAAAGTGGTGGGATAAAATTCGCGCCGATCGCGATTATCTGCAACGAAAACAAGCACATCAAAAGCAGTGGGGATGAGCTCGACCTTATCTGCGTTAATGTTCTGCCAGCTGCCATACAGCGTAGCCGGTAGTTGCACCTGCTACGTCCCAGGCAAAGTCTTTCCAGCTCCACCCGCTTCCGCCTGGGCGACTGTCCCAGAACTCTTTCGTTGCCCCAAGACTGACAGAAAACATCAACCCAATGGCCGCGCTGCGGTCGGGACTATTACCCTGACGCTGTGCATACTCATTACCTGCGGCAGATAACATCGCCGAGGCAATAAAGTGCTGCGCTTTATCCTGGCCCTGCCAGCGGTCGTTTGCCGTATGGCTGCAGCCGGTCAGAAGCAGAGCGGTAAAGATGAGAGCCAAACGCATGGCGGATTCCATAAAAAAAGCCCCGTCAATGACAGGGCCTGTGGGTTACAGAATACGGCTGATTAAGCGGTCGATACGAATGCGGCGTAAACGACGAATCAGCTTACGCACTTTAACCGGATAGTCGGCGATACTTTGCAGATCGCGATAGTGACGCACCACGGTGGTGTGAGTGCGGATCAATTCCAGTTCACGATCGCGCTGGACTGCCAGCTCCTGACGTGGATCGTGGATCAAAATGGCGTTCTCAAGATCCAGACGCCATGCGCGCGGGTTAAGGTTGTTCCCCGTTAGCAGCATCCATTCATCATCAACCCACATCCCTTTCAGATGATAGCTATTGTCATCATCTTTCCAGAGACGCACGACCAGCTGATCGGTATTCACATAATATTGCAGGCGACTCAGGAAACGACGCAGGTTAATCTCGTACAGATAAGGCAGTGCGCCGATGATTTTAAACGGCTGATCTTCCGGGATAAAGAAGTCGTTTGCGGTTTTATCACCAACGATAATTTCTACCTTTTTACCGTCGCGCAGAAGCTGAATAATATTGCGCACCAGCACCGCTGGCAGGTTGAAGTACGGGGTGCAAATCGTCAGCTTATGCTCGGTGCATGGCATCAGATGGAAGATAGTTTTATTGAGCAGGCTCGATTTACCGAGACCTACCAGTGGGGTTACTGCGAGCTGTTCGTTATCAGCATCACCCTGGAAATGGAATGTGGCATCGCGCAGCTCCTGACGGAAAACGCGAATGTCATTTTTAATTTCCGGGCTTTTTGGCCGATGGGGATCGTCCAGGCGATTCACGCCGCGACCCTGAATCAGGTTCTGATCTACCCACTCGAACATGACGTCAGCCATCCGGGCATTGCGCACCAGGTGATAGCGATCGTAGCGGTATTTATCGAGCTGATGCAGATAGACATCATTCAGACTGGCGCCGCTGTACAGCACGCTGTCATCAATAATGAAGCCTTTAAAATGAAGGACGCCCAGCGCCTCGCGGGTATTCACCGGCACGCCATAGACAGGTACCTCAACGCCCGGGTTCTCCTGGGCCATGCGGCAGTACCAGTCGGCATTGGTGTTGGAGGCTGCGGCGCCAATGCGTCCACGCTGGCCACGGTGCCAGTCTACCAGAACGCGAACGTCCAGCTCCGGACGCTGGCGTTTGGCGTCGTACAGTGCGCGTAAAATGGCGCTGCCGCCCTCATCCTGTTCAAGATAGAGGGCGATAATGCAAATACGATGCGTTGCGCTGGCAATTTTTTCCAGAAGCGTCTCCCGAAAATGGGCGGGAGCGTAAAAGAACTCTACATCATCAACTGACTGAGAAATCTTCGGTAGTTGAGCAAGGTGTTGTTGATGTTTATTACGCTTAAATTTTGACAACATCACAGTGCGTTTCTTCTCTGTTCATTGAAGGATTATATGTACTATGCAGACGACATAAGCCGGCAATGATACCACCAGTGCCGTTTAAAGTGGTCAACATTTCCAGTACCTTACTCTTGTTTACCTGCTGCCTTTAGCTGCAGCGTTAGGCCGACAATGCCCTCTTCGAGCTGGACATCAACGGTGAAGCCTAATTTCCGCGCCAGGGCGACCATGCCGCGATTGTTGGGCATAGTAATGCCATTCAGGCGGATGAGTCCGTGATCGCGCGTGTAACTGATAAGCTTTTCCAGCAGTTTTCTACCCAGCCCCAGACCTTTAAGATCTGAGCGAACAAGCACGGCAAATTCCGCATCGACATTATCTGGATCGGAAATCGCACGCGTCACGCCAAGGATCTCATCACCTGCATCAGATCGTCTAACGGCAACGAAAGCCATTTCCCGATCGTAGTCGATCTGCGTCATATTGGCTAAATCTTCGTGGGTAAATTCGTTGATTTCGCTAAAGTAGCGATAGTACAAATCTTCTTTTGTTACCTGGGCAATAAAGCGCTGAAGCTGCGGTTCATCTTCCGGAAGAATAGGGCGAAACAGCGACGATTCGCCATTTTTCATCTCGACCCACTCTTCAAGCTGGTGAGGATATGGGCGGATAGCGAGTCGGCTTTCACGATCGCCGGTAAAAGCGGCAACCTCCAGCGTCACATCCAGCGCGGTCAGTTCGCTGCCTGAGACCAATAAAGGGTGAATATCCAGGCGCTGAATTTCCGGGCTATCGATAATCAGGTTCGAGACCTGCACAAGAAACTGGCTGAGTCCGGCGATGTCCAGCGGTCGCAGGGCGCTGCGCCCGCGGATCTTCTTGCTTTTAATGGCCTGGATCACCAGATAGCGCGCCAGGTTCATGTTCAGCGGCGGCAGGGCGACGACGGCCTGCTCTTCCGGATGCCACTCCACGCCCCCTTCGCCGAGCATGATCAGCGGACCAAAGACCGGATCCTGTTCCACCACCACCCGTAGCTCCTGTGCGCCCGCGCGGTTGGCCATGCTTTGCACCAGCAGGCCGTGGATCCGCGCCTGGGGCCAGGCCATTTTTACGCGATCGATAATCGCATCTGCAGCCTGTTGAACTTCCGCAGCGGTCCGCAGATACAGCATCACCCCCTGAACTTCAGATTTATGGGGGATATCGGGTGAACGCAGTTTTAACGCCACCGGATAACCGATTTGTTCGGCAATATGGACTGCTTCTGCACTGTCGCTGGCAATCCAGGTCGGCAGAGTGTGCATGCCATAGGCATTCAGAATCGGCTGTACTTCATGGGTATCCAGGGTACGCACGCCGTCATCAATGGCGCTTTGCAACAGGTTACGCACGTGGCCAGTGTTTGCCGTCAGATTGCCCGGCAGCGCAGGGGTTTCCCTCAGCTGCTTCTGATTACGCCGGTACTCCACCATATGCATAAAGGCGGTGATCGTCCCTTCCGGGGTTCGATAGGTTGGCAGCCCCGCTTCGCTGAACAGACGGCGCGCCTCCTGCGAAGAAAACTCCCCGCACCAGTTGGTCAGCAGAGAGACATACTTCCCGCGCGGATGCTGCTTAACTGCTTCAATCAGCGAGCGGGCACTTTCGCTACCGGGTGCCACGGCGCTCGGAGAGTGGATCACCATCAGAGCGTCAAAATCCTGGCTATCCAGCAGGATATTCAGGGCGCTGAGATAGCGCTCGCTGCTGGCGTCATCACGGAGATCGAGCGGATTACCAGGCTCGACGCCGGGCGGCAGAGCATCACGCAGGCGCGCAAGCGTCGCGTCGCTGAGGGTGGCGAGTTTGCCATTGCGCAGCCAGAGCTCGTCCAGCGCCAGCGCCGCGGGTGCGGCACCGTTGCTGATAATCATCAGTCGCTCACCCCGCAGCGGACGCATGTGGCTGAGGGTTTCTACCGCTGAAAAGAGCTCGTGCGTATCCTGCACACGCAGCAACCCTGCGCGCTGGATGGCGGCATCCCACGCCGGATCCATCCCGGAATGGGAATGCAGCAGACGCTGGGCGGCCGGACTACGTCCACTTTTGATGACCAGAATGGGCTTATTGCGTGAAGCGCTGCGCGCGGCCGAGACAAAGCGTCGCGCGTCGCTGAGATGCTCAAGATACAGCAGGATTGCACTGGTTTTGCTGTCTCTCGCCAGAAAATCCAGCAGTTCATCAACATCAATATCCAGCCCATCACCCAGGGCGATGAAATAGGAAAAGCCCATTTCGCGCTGCTGGGCCCAGTCGAGGATCGTATTTGAGACCGCTGCCGACTGGGAGATAAAGGCCAGTTTGCCTTTGCGAATGGGAACCGGAGAAAAACTGGCATTCAGCCCTTGCCACGGCGCCAGTAGCCCGAGGCTGTTTGGCCCCAGCAAGCGCATCTGGAATCGCGTGGCGCAGGCCAGCAACGCGGCCTGCTGTTCAGGTGGCGAAGAGAGAATGATGCAGGTTTTACAGCCTTTTTGCCCTAATGCCTCAAGTAACGCCAGGTTGCGTCTGGCATGAACGCAGAGCACCGCGAGATCGGGGATGAAGGGCAGGCTGTCGACATCGGGCCAGGCGAGAACGCCGAGCACGGCTTTATACGCGGGCGTCACCGGCATCACCGGGCCATTAAAACCGCCTGCCAGCAGGTTTCGCATCATCAGATAACCGGCGCGATCGGGTTTCATCGACGCGCCAATGACGGCGATGGATTTAGGGCGGAGTAACGCTTCTAACCCGCGCTGGCTCATACAAGTCTCCTGAAAAGGCGAATGACCTGATGATTTTAAACGCTTTCCGGCTCCGCTGCTGTGATGCTTCCCGTACGAATGGGTTTTCCCGCCAGGTAGCGTTCGCGAAAACAGGAGAAGTGATCGCCCAGCGCGTTTGCCGCCTGGATATCACCCGCCAGATCCAAAAGCGCAATCGCCACTTCAGCGGTGCAATACTGCCCCTCGGCATGGGCTTCACGCAGCCGGTAAGCGGAGACGCGGGAGAGGTCGACAGAGATAACCGGCAGTGCATCCAGATAAGGACTCTTGCGGAACATTTTGCGTGCTTCGGTCCAGGTGCCGTCCAGCATAATAAACAGCGGCGGCTTTCCGGAAGGGGGAGTAGCAAGAACCTGACGAGCTTCACCCGCATAGGATGCCGGGAACACGACCATCGGCTGATAATCAGGGCTGGCGACCAAATCCAGTAACGCCTGCGGCGGCTCGGTGCGTGACCACTGGAAGGCGGCGGTATCCGGCAAAATATCGGCGATCAGACGGCCGGTATTGCTGGGCTTCATCGGTTCGGTATCAAACATCACCAGACAGAACCGGCTTTGGGCGTGGCTGGGGGCCAGCGTAGCGCACAGGCACTGCTTTAACGGCAGCAGACAGCGCTGGCAGCGTCGAACACGATTACCACGGGCAAGAAAAGGGCGGGTCGCACGCGCCAGGCGTTCGGCACGCAATTGCAGTACGGCGTTATCAGTCATGGGGGAGGGCGCAGAAAAAACGCTATTCTCGCAGAGGCGAGGACGGGGCACAAGTTACGTGCCCCGGAATGTCAGATGGATTCGTTAAGCCAGCTATCAAAGGGGGCTTTAGGCACTGCGCCATTCAGCATATCGACAACTTCACCCTTTTTGAAAATCATGATGGTCGGAATGCTGCGAATGCGAAAACGGGCGCTAAGCTCAGGTTCAGCTTCAGTGTTGACCTTAACGAAACGCACTTTGCCGCTACGCTCTTCGGCGACATCTTCAAAGATCGGCGCAAAATTACGGCACGGACCACACCACGGTGCCCAAAAGTCTACAACCACGGGCAGATCGTCCTTGAGGAGTTTATCCAGAGTTGCACCGGTAGCATTAATGACATCACCATCGAACAATTCCTGACCGCAGCGACCGCATTTTGCTCCATCATCAATTCGATCGTCTGGAATGCGGTTAAGAGCCTGGCAGTTGGCACATACGGTATTCATAACTAACCTCAGGTAGTGCAGGGGGAGCAAACCGGCATGGCGCCGATCATGTTTCAAATATGTTACATATTATCAACGACCCTGTTTGAAACGACAATGCGTTTTATTCAATGAGAACAATAGTCACAGGCTTTTATACGAAGTAATGGCTATGCGCGGGTACATCGGGTAATCTGCGCGCTTCGCGCAGCGCTGGTGGAGAAAAGCATGAACGACGAACTGAAAAACAAAAGCGGCAAGGTCAAAGTGATGTATGTCCGCAGTGATGATGACTCTGATAAACGCACCGAAAATCCGCGTACCGGAAAAGGTGGCGGGCGTCCAGGGCCATCTCGTGCAGACGGTGGCCGTCGCCCCGCCCGCGATGAGAGAAATAGCCGCGGTAATGACCGCAAAAGCGACGATCGCAAACGTGACGATCGTAAACGCGATGATTTTAAACGTGATGACTTCAGTCGCGATGCGTCACCATGGCGCACTGTTTCTCGCGCCCCAAATGATGAGTCGACGGCACCTGTCGATCATGGCAGCATGAGCGGGAAAGCGGTTATCGATCCTGAAGTCATCCGTCGTCAACGTGCGGAAGAAACCCGTGTGTATGGCGAAAATGCCTGTCAGGCCCTGTTCCAGAGCCGCCCTGATTGCATCGTGCGCGCCTGGTTTATCCAGAGCGTAACGCCGCGTTTCAAAGAGGCGCTGCGCTGGATGGCGGCTAACCGCAAAGCCTACCACGTTGTGGATGACGCTGAGATCGCCAAAGCGTCTGGTACCGAGCACCATGGCGGTGTTTGCTTCATCATCAAGAAACGTAACGGTACCACCGTTCAGCAGTGGGTCAGTCAAGCTGATGAAGATGACTGCGTACTGGCGCTGGAAGATGTGGGCAATCCCCACAACCTCGGTGCAATGATGCGTAGCTGTGCGCATTTCGGCGTGAAAGGTGTCCTGCTGCAGGATGCTGCTCTGCTGGAATCCGGCGCGGCCATCCGTACTGCGGAAGGCGGAGCGGAACACGTTCAGCCAATCACCGGTGATAGCGTCCTTGAGGCAATTGAGCAGTTCCGTAAAGCGGGCTACGCCATCGTGACCACCTCCAGCCATAAAGGCACCACGCCGCTGTTTAAAGCGACGCTGCCGCGTAAAATGGTACTGGTACTGGGTCAGGAGCGTGATGGTCTGTCCGATGCGGCACTGGAGAGCGCCGATCTGAGCGTCTCTATCGATGGGACTGGGAAAGTAGAAAGCCTCAACGTCTCCGTGGCAACCGGCGTACTGCTGGCAGAGTGGTGGCGTCAGAACAAAGCGTAATCAGGCTTTGTTTGTGTTGTTTTGTAAGCCGGGTCAGGCGAAGCCGCCACCCGGCACTATTTCCGATAAATCTATTCGCTTTCGGCCGGCAACACCGGCATCCAGTTAATTGGCGTTTCACCCCGTTTTTCCAGCCATTCATTCGCCAGTGTAAAATGATGACATCCCAGAAAACCGCGATGCGCTGACAGCGGTGAAGGGTGCGGTGCTTTCAGCACATGGTGACGCTGGGTATCAATAATCGCCCCTTTCTTCTGCGCATGCGCACCCCACAGCAAGAACACCACACCTTCGCGGTGCTGGTTAATCAGGCTTATCACTTTATCCGTAAAAGTTTCCCAGCCGAGGCTGGCATGCGAATGCGCCTGTCCCGCACGAACCGTCAATACGGTGTTCAGCAGCAATACGCCCTGTCGCGCCCAGCTTTCCAGATAACCATGCGCCGGTCGGCTAAAGCCCGGTATCGACGCCTCGAGCTCTTTATACATGTTCAGCAATGAAGGTGGCGTCGCCACACCCGGACGCACGGAAAATGCCAGACCGTGGGCCTGCCCCGGACCGTGATAGGGATCCTGACCGAGGATCACCACTTTTACCTCGCCAAGTTCGGTAAAGCGAAAGGCGTTAAAAACATCTTTCTGCGGGGGATAAATGGTGATCTCCGCCTGGCGTTCGGCGGCGACGGTATTAAGGGTATTCAAAAAATAGGGCTGCTGTTTTTCATCGGCCAGTACGTCGTGCCAGGTCAAAGGGGTTGTCATCTCGCTCTCCTGCGAATTTTCTCTGCCCCTAGCTTAACTGCATATGGCGACGACGCAAAATCGGCAGACTAAAAACGCCATCTTGCTGAATAATATTTAAAAATTATTAAAAAAGTTGAAGTTCTGGTGGGGTGAAAATTGATATAAAACAATAATATTCCGTTATCACCCTTTTGCTGGTGGGGTTTTTATTGATTTAGGTCAATGAATGACGGGTGGTCGCCTGATATATATACACTCAAGCAACAATGGTTTTACCAATTGCCCTGAACAGGGCAGACACCTAATACTGTAGTTTAAGGGAGGCATCACATGATTACTGGTATCCAGATTACTAAAGCTGCAAATGACGACCTGCTGAACTCTTTCTGGCTGCTGGACAGCGAAAAAGGCGAAGCGCGTTGCGTCGTCGCGAAAGCCGGTTTTGCCGAAGATGAAATTGTACCGGTGAACAAACTGGGTGAAATCGAATATCGCGAAATCCCAATGGAAATCAAACCGGAAGTGCGTGTTGAAGGTGGTCAGCATCTGAACGTTAACGTGCTGCGCCGCGAAACGCTGGAAGATGCGGTAAAACATCCGGAAAAATATCCGCAGCTGACTATCCGTGTTTCTGGCTATGCCGTTCGCTTCAACTCACTGACGCCAGAACAGCAGCGCGACGTTATTGCGCGTACCTTTACCGCAAGCCTGTAAGGTTCGCTGTAAATAAAAACGCCGGGTGATAAGCCCGGCGTTTTTTTATTCTTCTTTCGCAGAAGTCGCTGTCGTGCCACTCGGCTTACGGCGTTTACCAATATTCTTGGCGTCGCGGTGACGTTTCTTCACGCGCGGTTTCTCTTTGTCTTTCTGTTTCTGCTCTTCGCGCTTAGCGAGCACTTTCTTAGATGGTTTACCCGTCATTTTCTCGCTGGGTGGACGCGTTGTCGGGCGCAGTTCATCGATTACGCGCGCTTTCACTGGCTCTTCGATGTAGCGACCCACTTTCTGCAGCAGCAGATAGTCATGCGCTTCAACCAGAGAAATAGCCGTACCTTTGAGGCCAGCACGTCCGGTACGACCGATACGGTGGAGGTAAGTATCCCCACTGCGTGGCATGTCGAAGTTAATCACATGGCTCACTTCAGGAATGTCGATACCGCGCGCCGCCACGTCAGTGGCCACCAGGACATTCACGCGACCTTCAGTCAGACGTTTAATCCCTTCGGTGCGTTTCACCTGCGGCATGTCACCTTCAAGATAACAGTTATCGATGCCTGCAGAACGCAGCTGAGCGGCCAGCTCATGCACACGCTCACGTTTACGAACGAAGATGATGGTACGCGTCGTATCATCTTGTTTCAGCACGTGTTTGAGCAATTCAAACTTATGTTCATAATTATCAGCACGGTAATACCACTGATGAATTTTCTTGCGCTCACGCGTGGACGGCGTGGCAGAGACTTCTACCGGCTCTTCAAGCAGACGTTCAGCAAAGTCCTTGATCGCATCGCCTTCAAGCGTTGCGGAGAACAGCATCGTCTGTTTACGCCAGCGCGTTTCGCCTGCGATGTGTTCAATATCCTGCGCGAAGCCCAGTTCCAGCATGCGGTCGGCTTCATCCAGAATCAGCGTTTCGACAGCACGACAGTCAAAGTTCTCTTCTTTGATGTACTGCATCAGGCGCCCAGTCGTGGCGACCACTATATCCTGGTTTTCACTGAACACTTCGGCGTGGTTCATATAGGCAACGCCACCGGTGATTGTCGCAATATCCAGATGGGTATTGGCGGCCAGTTCACGCGCATGCTCCGCAACCTGAACGGCTAACTCACGTGTCGGTGTCAGAATCAGAATGCGCGGCGGGCCGGATTTTTTGCGTGGAAAATCAATCAGATGCTGCAAGACGGGCAGCAGGTACGCCGCCGTTTTACCGGTGCCTGTCGGCGCTGAACCGAGTACGTCGCGGCCTTCTAATGCAGGCGGAATGGCTGCCGCCTGGATGGCAGTCGGGCGTGTGAAACCTTTATTCTGGAGGGCTTCCAGCAGGCTTTCATCGAGTTCAAGTTCGGAAAAAGTCGTTACAGTCATGTTCTACCTCTGTGTGGGGCGCTGATTATAGACGTTATGGCTGCAATCTTCATCTGTTTGTATGGATATCCCTTTTCCACCCCTTCGGTTTCCCCTATGCTACTCCGGTTTTGAAGAAGAAGGTTGCTTTGATATGTCTCAACTCAAAGCGCAGTTGCGCCGCGATGGTTTTACCTTTAAGCAGTGCTTTGTTGCGCACGATCGCTGTGCGATGAAAGTCGGCACGGATGGCATTTTACTGGGCGCATGGGCGCCGGTTGCTGGCGCTACACGTATCCTCGATATCGGCAGCGGCAGCGGATTGTTAGCGCTGATGCTGGCCCAGCGTACCGAGCCATCCGTTACCCTCGACGCGGTTGAACTGGATCCCCAGGCGGCCGGGCAGGCGGCAGAAAACGTAGCCGAGTCGCCGTGGGCCTCGCGCATTACGCTTCATTGTGCTGATGTTCTCAGCTGGGCGCCAGAGCAAACGGCACGCTATGACTTAATTGTCAGCAATCCTCCTTATTATGAACCCGGCGTTCAGTGCGCGACGCCTGAGCGCGACCAGGCCCGCTATACGGGCTCACTCGACCATAGCGCACTGCTGACCTGTGCAGCTGAGCTCATCTCGGAAGAGGGTTTTTTCTGCGTGGTACTCCCGGAGAGTACGGGCAGCGCATTTGTGAAAAACGCACTGGAGATGGGCTGGTTTTTACGCCTGCGTACCGATATCGCCGATACCGATGGCAGACTCCCGCATCGGGTTCTGCTGGCGCTGTCGCCGAAAGAGGGAGAGTGCTTCAGCGACAGGATGGTGATCCGCGGGCCAGATCAGCGTTATTCCGACGATTACACGGCGCTGACCCGCGAGTTTTATCTGTTTATGTGAGCCAGCGGCGAAAGCACGGAGGGCCCGGAGTGCTCAAGTTGCTCCGGGTAATCCAGCGTGTAATGCAGGCCACGGCTCTCTTTTCGCATCATGGCGCAGCGTACGATCAGCTCCGCCACCTGCACCAGATTACGTAATTCAAGCAGATTGTTTGAGACGCGGAAATTGGCGTAATACTCGTCCATCTCCTGCTGCAGCATGGTGATACGGCGCAGGGCTCGCTCCAGGCGCTTGCTGGTGCGCACAATACCAACGTAGTCCCACATAAAGAGGCGCAGCTCGTGCCAGTTGTGCTGGATAACAACGCGCTCGTCCGGGTTTTCTACCCGACTTTCATCCCAGGCCGGCAGGCTTTCGGCATGTCGAGCGTATGGCATGCGCTTAATAATATCCTCTGCTGCCGACCAGCCGTACACCAGACACTCCAGCAGAGAGTTGGATGCCATGCGGTTGGCACCGTGCAGGCCGGTATAACTCACTTCGCCGATAGCGTACAGACCATCAACATCGGTCCGACCATGATCGTCCACCATCACGCCACCGCAGGTATAGTGCGCGGCAGGCACCACAGGTACCGGATCTTTGGTGAGGTCAATGCCTAAGCCCATCAGCTTCTCATAAATGGTCGGGAAGTGCTGACGTACAAATTCTTCGGGCTTATGGCTAATATCCAGATACATGCAGTCCACGCCTAAACGCTTCATTTCATGATCAATGGCGCGGGCGACAATATCGCGCGGGGCCAGCTCGCCACGCTCATCGAAGTCCGGCATAAAGCGCGTCCCGTCAGGGCGTTTTAAGTGCGCACCTTCACCACGAAGGGCTTCGGTGAGCAGAAAATTGCGCGCCTGTGGGTGAAATAACGCGGTGGGGTGGAACTGGTTAAATTCCAGGTTGGCGACGCGACAGCCCGCGCGCCAGGCCATAGCAATGCCATCCCCGGAGGAGATATCCGGGTTGGTGGTATACTGATAAACCTTGGACGCGCCGCCGGTCGCAAGCACAACGGATTTCGCCCGGCAGGTTTCAACCGTTTCTTTATTCCGGTTCCAGACCCAGGCACCAACAACGCGACGCGTTCCCGGCAGGCCAATTTTATCGGAAATGATCAGGTCGACCGCATTGCTGCGTTCCAGTACCTGGATATTCGGGTGACTCAACGCCTGACTGACCAGCGTGGTTTCAACTTCTTTACCGGTGGCGTCCGCCGCATGCAGGATACGGCGATGGCTGTGCCCGCCTTCCCGCGTCAGATGATAGCCCTCTTCACCGTTCGCCTGCATGTGGGTATCAAACAACACGCCCTGATCGATAAGCCACTGTACGCACTGTCGGGCGTTACTGGCGACGAATCTGGCCGCGTGGGGATCCACGATCCCGGCTCCGGCAATCAGGGTGTCGTCCACGTGCGAGTCGATGCTGTCGGTCTCATCAAACACTGCGGCAATACCGCCCTGGGCATAGAAGGTGGAGCCTTCGCTGACAGGACCTTTGCTGAGGACAATCACTTTTTGATGTGGCGCGAGTCGCAGCGCCAGGGAGAGTCCAGCGGCGCCGCTGCCAATAATCAGTACATCACAGGTAAGTTCAGACATTGCGTTCATGATGTTTGTTTAATTTACTAAACAGTGTCGGGCCAGCATAGCACCCGAATGCGATGAATCGCACGTTTTATTTGCATGGGGTTGCAATGGCTAAACACGTGGGGCGACACGGGGAAGCGCAAAAAAGATGAAAATATTTTGCGAAGCAGATCGTTAGCTTCAGATTTTGTGATGAAATAAAGCCCGTCTTGCGGTACCCTTCAGGCGGAAAATGCCATTTCTTATCAGAAACTGGGTGCGTATCAGTATCAGACTTATAATGATAGAAAATGAACAGTCTGCGACGTGATTAACAAAAACAAAGGCGTGACGGAACTATTTGAAAAAAAGACCCTCAAAGCAACTGCTTGCTCACAGTGCAGTGTTTGGAGTGGCGTTTCGATAACGCGTGGATTTTAGGTTTGGGGAGACATTACCTCGGATGAGCGAGCAGTTAACGGACCAGGTCCTGGTTGAACGGGTCCAGAAGGGAGAACAGAAAGCCTTTAACTTACTGGTGGTGCGCTACCAGCATAAAGTGGCGAGTCTGGTTTCCCGCTATGTACCGTCAGGGGATGTCCCTGATGTAGTACAAGAATCTTTTATTAAGGCCTATCGCGCGCTGGAATCTTTCCGGGGGGATAGTGCTTTTTACACCTGGCTTTACCGTATTGCCGTCAATACGGCCAAAAATTACCTGGTTGCTCAGGGTCGTCGTCCGCCTTCAAGCGATGTGGACGCTATCGACGCAGAGAATTTTGAAAGCGGCGGCGCGCTGAAAGAAATTTCGAACCCTGAGAACTTAATGTTGTCAGAAGAACTGAGACAAATAGTTTTTCGTACCATCGAGTCGCTTCCGGAAGATTTACGTATGGCAATTACGTTGCGGGAGCTGGATGGGCTGAGCTATGAAGAGATAGCCGCTATCATGGATTGCCCGGTCGGTACGGTTCGCTCACGTATTTTTCGTGCGCGAGAAGCTATTGATAATAAAGTTCAACCGCTAATCAGGCGTTGACTCTAGCGGGATACTGGAAAAGGTATTAGGCATGCAGAAAGAAAAACTTTCCGCTTTAATGGATGGTGAAACGCTGGACAGTGAGCTGCTCAACGAGCTCTCTCGCTCTCCTGAGATGCAAAAAACCTGGGAGAGTTATCACCTCATCCGCGATACTTTGCGCGGTGATACCGGCGACGTCCTCCATTTCGATATCTCAGCACGTGTAATGGCGGCCATTGAGAATGAACCTGTTCCTCAGGCCACTCCGCTGATTCCTGAAGCCCAACCTGCACCGCACCTGTGGCAGAAGATGCCGTTCTGGAACAAAGTGCGTCCCTGGGCGAGTCAATTGACTCAAATGGGAGTGGCTGCTTGCGTATCGCTTGCAGTTATTGTTGGCGTCCAGCAGTATAATACCCAATCTGAAGCGAACCAGCAGCCAGAAGCGCCAGTGTTTAACACGCTGCCGATGATGGGCAAAGCCAGCCCGGTAAGTCTGGGCATACCTTCTGATGCATCGTCGGCGGGAGCCGGTCAGCAGCAGCAGGTACAAGAGCAGCGCCGTCGCATCAATGCGATGTTGCAGGATTACGAATTGCAGCGTCGTCTGCATTCCGAACAGCTCCAGTTTGAGCAGGCGCAAACCCAGCAAGCTGCTGTGCAAGTGCCCGGAAACCAAACCTTAGGAACGCAATCGCAGTAATGAAGCAACTTTGGTGCGCCATGTCTCTGATGGCGGGTGGCCTGTTCTTCTCTGTAAACGCCTCGGCTGATAATTCATCCGGGGCGTTGTTGCAGCAAATGAACCAGGCCAGCCAGTCACTCAACTACGAACTGGCTTTTATCAGTATCAACAAGCAAGGTGTAGAATCATTACGCTACCGCCATGCCCGACTTGATAAACAGCCGCTTGCCCAGCTCTTGCAGATGGATGGCCCGCGCCGCGAAGTGGTGCAGCGTGGCAATGAAATCAGCTATTTTGAGCCGGGGCTCGAACCCTTTACGCTAAACGGCGACTACATCGTTGATTCGCTGCCTTCGCTAATCTACACAGACTTCAAGCGTCTTGCGCCTTACTACGACTTTATCTCCGTAGGTCGCACCCGTATTGCGGACAGGCTGTGCGACGTCCTGCGCGTGGTGGCAAGAGACGGTACGCGCTATAGCTATATCGTCTGGATGGATGCAGAAACCAAGCTGCCAATGCGTGTCGATCTGCTGGATCGCGACGGTGAGACGCTGGAACAGTTCCGCGTAATCTCCTTCACCGTGGATAACCAGGTCGGCAATAGCATGCAGAATCTGGCTAAAGCCAACCTGCCGCCTTTACTCTCCGTGCCTGTGGGTGATACGGTTAATTTCAACTGGGCACCAAACTGGATCCCGCAAGGGTTTAGTGAAGTGTCCAGCAGTCGACGTCAGCTGCCCACTATTGATACACCGGTTGAATCACGTCTCTATTCCGACGGTTTGTTCAGCTTCTCGGTCAATATTAACCGCGCCACAGCGGTGAGCGCCGATCAGATGCTGCGCACCGGGCGTCGCACGGTGAGCACTACGGTGCGCGATAACGCAGAGATCACCATCGTCGGTGAACTGCCGCCTCCGACGGCAAAACGCATCGCCGACAGTATTAAATTCAAGGCCGGACAATGATCAAAGAATGGGCAACCGTCGTTTCATGGCAGGACGGTGTCGCGCGGGTGAGCTGTGATGTTAAAGCCTCCTGCAACAGTTGCGCCTCCCGTGCTGGTTGTGGAAGCCGGGTCCTCAATAAACTGGGTCCGCAAACCACGCACACCATCGTCGTGCCAAGCTCTCAGCCGCTGGTAGAAGGGCAGAAGGTGGAGCTAGGTATCGCAGAAGGTAGCTTGCTGGGATCAGCCATGCTGGTCTACCTCTCTCCATTGGTGGGACTCTTTACGGCAGGCGGCGTATTCCAGGTGCTGTTCGGCACCGATCTGGCCGCCATGTGCGGCGCAGCGCTGGGTGGCGTTGGCGGCTTTTTACTGGCGCGTGGCTTTTCGCATAAGCTCGCGGTGCGTGAAGCATGGCAGCCCGTTATCCTCAGCGTCGGGTTACCGCCCGATGAGCTTCGTGTCGAAATGCTCTCCTCAGAAGCCCGGTGAATTAAACCGGGCTTTATTATATTTACATCTCATAAAAGAAAACGCTGAATCTTCACGCTATGCTTGCGGGAAGAGCATTTCCTGGTGAAGGAGATGTAGTGTAGA
The DNA here is from genome assembly GCF_025564065.1 of Silvania hatchlandensis. Taxonomy (GTDB): domain Bacteria; phylum Pseudomonadota; class Gammaproteobacteria; order Enterobacterales; family Enterobacteriaceae; genus Enterobacter; species Enterobacter hatchlandensis. The sequence goes on from NZ_JAMGZK010000036.1 coordinate 16,295, forward strand.
ATGCTGCGTTTTCGCACTGAAAAACGTCAGGCTAATAACAGCGGCCCCCAGGAATTCGTAAGGCATAATTATTAACTATATGAAGAACATACGTAACTTTTCGATCATTGCTCACATTGACCACGGTAAGTCGACGCTGTCTGACCGTATTATCCAGATTTGCGGTGGCCTGTCTGATCGTGAAATGGAAGCCCAGGTTCTGGACTCCATGGACCTGGAACGCGAACGTGGTATCACCATCAAAGCGCAGAGCGTAACGCTCGACTTCAAATCTGCTGATGGCGAAACTTATCAACTGAATTTTATCGATACCCCAGGCCACGTTGACTTCTCTTATGAAGTTTCCCGTTCGCTGGCGGCCTGCGAAGGCGCGCTGCTGGTGGTGGATGCCGGGCAGGGCGTAGAAGCTCAGACCCTGGCAAACTGCTATACCGCGCTGGAAATGGATCTTCAGGTGGTACCGGTGCTTAACAAAATCGACCTGCCTGCGGCCGATCCTGAGCGCGTAGCGGAAGAGATTGAAGACATCGTCGGCATTGATGCCACTGATGCAGTGCGCTGCTCGGCGAAAACCGGTGTGGGCGTGACCGACGTTCTGGAACGTCTGGTGCGTGAAATTCCCGGCCCGGAAGGTGACGCAGATGGCCCACTGCAGGCATTGATCATCGACTCCTGGTTCGATAACTATCTGGGCGTGGTGTCGCTGGTGCGTATTAAAAACGGCACCATGCGTAAAGGCGACAAGATTAAGGTTATGAGTACCGGACAGGTCTATAACGCCGATCGCCTGGGGATCTTCACGCCGAAGCAGGTCGACCGTACCGAACTGAAGTGCGGTGAAGTTGGCTGGCTGGTGTGTGCGATTAAAGACATCCTGGGTGCGCCGGTTGGCGATACCCTGACTCAGGCACGTAACCCGGCAGATAAAGCGCTGCCAGGCTTTAAAAAAGTGAAGCCGCAGGTTTACGCTGGTCTGTTCCCGGTGAGCTCCGACGACTACGAAAACTTCCGCGACGCGCTAGGTAAACTGAGCCTGAACGACGCCTCCCTGTTCTATGAGCCAGAAAGCTCAACGGCGCTGGGCTTCGGCTTCCGCTGTGGCTTCCTCGGCCTGCTGCACATGGAGATCATTCAGGAACGTCTGGAGCGTGAATACGATCTGGATCTGATTACCACGGCACCAACGGTTGTTTACGAAGTTGAAACCACCTCTAAAGAGGTGATCTATGTCGACAGCCCATCCAAGCTGCCACCGCTGAACAACATTGCTGAACTGCGTGAACCTATCGCCGAGTGTCACATGCTGCTGCCGCAGGAATTCCTCGGCAACGTGATTACCCTGTGTATCGAAAAGCGCGGCGTGCAGACCAACATGGTTTACCACGGCAACCAGGTTGCGCTGACCTATGAAATTCCAATGGCGGAAGTGGTGCTCGACTTCTTCGATCGCCTGAAGTCAACGTCGCGCGGCTATGCGTCGCTGGACTACAACTTCAAGCGTTTCCAGGCCTCTAACATGGTGCGTGTGGACGTGCTGATCAACAGTGAGCGCGTTGATGCGCTGGCGCTGATCACCCACAACGATAATGCCCCGTATCGTGGTCGTGAGCTGGTCGAGAAGATGAAAGAACTGATCCCACGCCAGCAGTTCGACATTGCGATTCAGGCGGCGATCGGTAACCACATCATCGCTCGTGCGACGGTGAAACAGTTACGTAAAAACGTTCTGGCAAAATGCTATGGCGGTGACGTCAGCCGTAAGAAAAAGCTGCTCCAGAAGCAGAAAGACGGTAAGAAACGTATGAAGCAGGTCGGTAACGTCGAGCTGCCGCAGGAAGCGTTCCTCGCCATTCTGCACGTGGGTAAAGACGGAAAATAATTCTTAAGGAGTTGGCATGGCGAACATGTTTGCCCTGATCCTGGTGATTGCCACACTGGTGACGGGGCTGTTGTGGTGTCTGGATAAGTTTATTTTTGCACCAAAACGTCGCGAACGTCAGGCCGCCGCACAGGCGGCCACGGGCGACCAGTTAGATCCGAAAACCCTGAAAAAAGTCAGCCCGAAGCCGGGCTGGCTGGAAACAGGCGCTTCGGTCTTTCCGGTGCTGGCGATTGTGCTGGTGGTACGTTCGTTCATCTATGAACCTTTCCAGATCCCATCCGGTTCGATGATGCCAACGCTGCTGATCGGTGATTTTATTCTGGTAGAAAAGTTTGCCTACGGCATTAAAGATCCTATCTACCAGAAAACGCTGATCGAGACCGGTCATCCGAAGCGTGGCGACATTGTGGTGTTCAAATATCCGGACGATCCGCGTCTGGACTACATCAAACGCACCGTTGGCGTTCCGGGCGATAAGGTCACTTATAACCCGGTTTCAAAAGAGGTGACGGTTCAGCCAGGCTGCAGTTCCGGTACAGCCTGTGGCAGCGCCTTAGCGGTGACCTATTCTGGCGTTGAGCCCAGCGATTTTGTGCAGACCTTTGCGCGTCGCAACGGCGGTGAAGCGACCAGCGGGTTCTTCCAACTGCCGAAAAGCGAGAGCAAAGAGAACGGCATCCGCCTGAGCGAACGTAAAGAGACATTGGGTGATGTTACCCACCGTATTCTGACCGTCTCGATCGCCCAGGATCAACTCGGCATGTACTATCAGCAGCAAGGCCAGCAGCTGGCGACCTGGATTGTGCCGCCTGGACACTACTTCATGATGGGTGATAACCGCGATAACAGCGCGGACAGCCGTTACTGGGGCTTTGTGCCGGAAGCGAATCTGGTGGGTAAAGCGACCGCTATCTGGATGAGTTTTGAGAAACAGGAAGGTGAATGGCCTACCGGCGTACGTTTAAATCGTATTGGCGGCATCCATTAATTCCTGAGAAATGAATACGTAGCCTCTTTTATTGGAGGCTACGTAAATTATTTAACTGATAAATGCCTACGGACTAACGACAACCCCTGTCGTTGCGTATAGAATATTCCCCCGAAGTTTAAGGTTGGCGCTGACTCAGTGCCACGGCACACGAAACCGCGTTGGCTCCCCCAGGTCGGTTTCGTGTGCTGCATTTTTGACGCATTCATTTATTGGTATCGCATGAACCCCATCGTAATTAATCGGCTTCAACGAAAGCTGGGCTACACTTTTCAGCATCAGGAGTTGTTGCAACAGGCATTAACCCACCGCAGTGCCAGCAGCAAACACAACGAGCGTCTCGAGTTCCTGGGCGACTCCATTTTGAGTTACGTTATTGCCAACGCGCTTTATCATCGCTTCCCGCGGGTGGACGAGGGTGATATGAGCCGCATGCGTGCAACGTTGGTGCGTGGAAATACGCTTGCTGAAATCGCGCGCGAATTTGAACTGGGTGAATGTCTGCGACTCGGTCCTGGCGAACTGAAGAGCGGCGGTTTCCGTCGTGAATCTATTCTCGCAGATACGGTCGAAGCTCTGATCGGTGGTGTTTTCCTCGACAGCGACATTCAGACAGTTGAACAACTGATCCTGAACTGGTACCAGACCCGTCTGGATGAAATCAGTCCCGGTGATAAGCAGAAAGATCCAAAAACACGTTTGCAGGAGTACCTGCAGGGTCGCCATCTGCCGCTGCCATCGTATCTGGTGGTGCAGGTACGTGGCGAAGCACACGATCAAGAATTTACCATCCATTGCCAGGTTAGCGGCCTGAGTGAACCGGTGGTTGGCACAGGTTCAAGTCGTCGTAAGGCTGAACAGGCTGCCGCCGAACAGGCGTTGAAAATACTGGAGCTGGAATGAGCGAAGAAAAAAGTTACTGCGGTTTTATTGCCATCGTCGGACGCCCGAACGTTGGCAAATCAACCCTGCTGAATAATCTGCTGGGTCAGAAAATTTCCATCACCTCTCGTAAGGCGCAGACCACGCGTCACCGTATTGTCGGTATCCATACCGAAGGTGTGTATCAGGCTATCTACGTTGATACCCCGGGTCTGCACATGGAAGAGAAGCGCGCCATCAACCGTCTGATGAACAAGGCGGCGAGCAGCTCTATCGGTGACGTTGAGCTGGTTATCTTCGTGGTTGAAGGCACCCGCTGGACCGCGGACGACGAGATGGTGCTGAATAAGCTGCGTGATGGCAAAGTGCCGGTGATCCTCGCGGTCAATAAAGTGGACAACGTGCAGGAAAAAGCCGACCTGCTGCCGCATCTGCAGTGGCTGGGTAGCCAGATGAACTTCCTCGATATCGTTCCGCTGTCTGCAGAGACCGGTCTGAATGTCGATACCATCGCGGGCATCGTACGTAAACACCTGCCGGAAGCGATTCATCACTTCCCGGAAGATTACATCACAGACCGTTCTCAGCGCTTCATGGCGTCAGAAATCATCCGCGAGAAGCTGATGCGTTTCCTCGGTGCTGAACTGCCATACTCCGTTACCGTGGAAATCGAACGTTTCCAGACCAACGAGCGCGGCGGGTACGACATCAACGGCTTGATCCTCGTTGAGCGCGAAGGGCAGAAGAAGATGGTAATCGGTAACAAAGGTTCCAAAATCAAAACCATCGGTATCGAAGCTCGCAAAGACATGCAGGAAATGTTTGAAGCGCCGGTTCACCTCGAACTGTGGGTGAAAGTGAAATCCGGCTGGGCCGATGACGAGCGCGCTCTGCGCAGCCTCGGTTACGGCGACGACGTCTAAGCCACTAAAACGTGGAAGGCTGGCAGCGCGCATTCGTCCTGCATAGTCGTCCCTGGAGCGAAACCAGCCTGATGCTGGACGTCTTCACGGAAGAGTCGGGCCGCGTGCGCCTTGTTGCCAAAGGCGCACGTTCCAAACGCTCGAATCTGAAAGGGGCCCTGCAACCCTTCACACCTCTGCTGGTGCGTTTTGGCGGACGCGGAGAAGTCAAAACCCTGCGCAGTGCTGAAGCCGTCTCTCTGGCGCTCCCCCTCTCTGGTATTACGCTGTACAGCGGTCTGTATGTGAACGAGCTTATCTCGCGCGTACTGGAACATGAGACCCGCTTTTCTGAACTCTTTTTCGACTATCTGTACTGTATCCAGGCCCTGGCGGGCACCACCGGCTCGCCGGAACCTGCGCTGCGTCGCTTTGAGCTGGCGCTACTCGGCCATCTGGGATACGGCGTCGATTTTCTGCACTGTGCGGGCAGCGGCGAACCTGTGGATGACACCATGACCTACCGCTATCGCGAAGAGAAAGGCTTTATCGCGAGTATCGTCATCGATAACAGCACCTTTACTGGACGGGATCTCCGGGCGCTGGCGGAACGCGAATTTCCTGATGCCACCACCCTGCGTGCGGCAAAACGCTTTACCCGCATTGCGCTCAAGCCGTATCTTGGTGGCAAGCCCTTAAAGAGCCGAGAATTATTCCGGCAGTTTTTGCCGAAGCGTTAACGAATCAAAAGAAAATCGAGGATTGTCATGGCTGAATTACTGTTAGGCATCAACATTGACCACATCGCCACCCTGCGTAATGCGCGCGGCACCGCGTATCCGGATCCGGTTCAGGCAGCATTTATCGCCGAGCAGGCGGGCGCAGACGGCATTACCGTGCACCTGCGTGAAGATCGTCGCCACATCACCGACCGCGACGTGCGCGTTTTGCGCCAGACTCTGGATACGCGCATGAATCTGGAGATGGCGGTCACTGAAGAGATGCTGGCGATTGCCGTTGAGACGAAACCGCATTTCTGCTGCCTGGTGCCGGAAAAGCGTCAGGAAGTGACCACCGAAGGCGGGCTGGATGTGGCCGGGCAACTGGACAAAATGCGCGATGCCTGCAAACGTCTGGCCGATGCCGGGATCCTTGTGTCGCTGTTCATCGATGCTGACGAGGCGCAGATCAAAGCCGCTGCGGACGTGGGCGCGCCCTATATTGAGATCCACACCGGCTGCTACGCTGATGCTGAAGACGAAGCCACCCAGGCCAAAGAGCTGGCGCGGATCGCCAAAGCTGCCACCTATGCGGCAGGCCTTGGCCTGAAGGTCAACGCCGGTCACGGTCTGACTTACCATAATGTCAAAGCCATTGCGGCGATCCCGGAGATGCACGAGCTGAACATCGGCCATGCGATTATCGGTCGCGCGGTAATGAGCGGCCTGAAAGACGCCGTTGCCGAGATGAAACGCCTGATGCTGGAAGCGCGCAACTAATGGCCATTCTTGGCTTAGGAACCGATATCGTTGAAATCACCCGCATCGAAGCAGTGATTTCCCGCAGCGGCGATCGCCTGGCGCGACGGGTGCTCAGCGATAACGAATGGGCCATCTGGGAAACGCACCAGCAGCCGGTGCGTTTTCTTGCCAAACGCTTTGCAGTCAAAGAAGCAGCGGCTAAAGCTTTCGGTACCGGGATCCGCAACGGTCTGGCGTTTAATCAGTTTGAAGTGTTTAACGATGAGCTGGGCAAGCCGCGTCTGCGGTTGTGGGGCGAGGCGTTAAAGCTGGCAGAAAAGCTGGGCGTGGCGCACATGCACGTGACGCTGGCGGATGAACGTCATTACGCCTGCGCGACGGTGATTATCGAAAGCTAGATTTTGTCCGCGTGGTGCATCAGGACAAACTTATCCCACAGCTGCTCTTCGGATTCAGGACGTGCCGGATCTTTCAGGATTGTATTGGGGATCGGGCACACCTTCTGGCAGGTCGGCGTTTCATAATGGCCGATGCATTCGGTGCAAAGATCGCTGTTAATCTCATAAATGTCGTTACCCATCGAGATGGCCTGGTTAGGGCATTCGGGCTCGCACATATCGCAATTAATGCATTTTTTGGTAATTAACAGCGCCATCAGGAAATTCTCAGAAACATCACAAACAGGGCGGGCATTATACGCTCATTCCCTGTTCAGACCAGTTTTTTTACCAGCGCCTCACTGTGGCGAATGCGCTCCGGGGCATGCTCCAGATCCTGCTGAACCAGCGCCATAAACAGCAGATCGGTCAGCAGCATCTGCGCGCTGGTGGACGAAATCGCTGCGCTGCGGGTGGCCTGCTCCTCGGCGATGGTGTAAAGACAGCGCGTCGCCCGCTGCTGCAGGGCATTGGGGGTAAACCCGGTGATCGCCAGTATTTTCCCGCCCACGCGCAGCGCCTCATCGGCGGCAAGATTAATCTCACGGCGTTCCCCGGAATACGAGATGGCCAGCAGCAGATCGTCGGGCGCCATCGCCTGAACCGTCGCCAGCAGGGCGTGCATGTCCTGTTCCGCAATGGCGATCAGACCAATTTTGTTTAGCTTCCAGCCAAAATTACGTGCCACCAGCCCCGAGGCACCAATCCCGGTCAGGATCACCCGCCGTGCCGCGCGCAGCATGCCGACGCTTTCCAGCAGCTTCTCCTCGCTGTTCACATCCAGCGTGGCGTGCATCGCCGCCACCTTCTCTTTAATCAGCTTCTCGCCGACAAGGCGCATTGGGTCATCGCCGCGGATCTGATTATGCACCGGCATCGACTGCGGGTTAGGGTTACTGGCCAGCGCTTCGCTGATCGCCAGCTTCAGCGCCGGAAAGCCTTTAAACCCCATCTTCTGGGCAAATTTAACCACGCTGGACTGGCTGACGCCCGCTTCGCTTGCCAGCTGCTGCGAGCTTAAATGGCGTGCGCGATCGGGCTGGGAGAGCAAAAAATCCGCCAGCTTTTTGTCGCTCTGGGCAAGACCCGCGTAGCGCTGGCGGATCCGAATTAAACAGTTCATGAGTACTCCTGGCGAAATGTGATGACTACAGCAATTGCGAATTCTTCTCGCCTGAATGAATTTTATATTCCATTATAGTGTGACTATTATGAATTAAAAATTCTTGAGGTACAAAAGATGAATCTCGGCTCACTCGTTTCTGAATCCCGCAACCCACAAACTCTGGATCTGGACGCGCTCTCCACGTTCGACCTTGTTACTCGTTTTAATCAGCAGGATACGCTGGTCGCGCAGGCAGTAAAAGAGACATTGCCGGAAGTGGCAAAAGCCGTGGATGCCGCCGCAGGTGCACTGAAAGCGGGCGGGCGCATCATCTACATGGGCGCTGGCACCAGCGGGCGTCTCGGGGTGCTGGATGCCTCGGAATGCCCGCCCACTTTTGGCGTTCCACACGGTCTGGTGGTTGGCCTGATTGCCGGCGGTCCCGGTGCGCTGCTGAAGGCGGTGGAAGGGGCAGAGGACAGCAAGCAGCTCGGCGAAGACGACCTGAAGGCCCTCAACCTGACGGCAAACGACCTGGTAGTGGGGCTCGCGGCCTCCGGGCGCACGCCGTATGTGATTGGTGGGCTGGAGTATGCCAACCAGACTGGCTGTACCACAGTGGCAATCTCCTGTAATCCGGGATCACCAATTGCCCAGGTTGCGGCGATTGCTATCTCGCCGGTGGTGGGGCCGGAAGCCCTGACCGGCTCCACCCGCATGAAGTCCGGCACCGCGCAGAAGCTGGTGCTGAACATGATCTCCACCGGCGCGATGGTGAAATTCGGCAAGGTGTATCAGAACCTGATGGTGGACATGAAAGCCACCAACGTGAAGCTGATTGACCGGGCGTGTCGGATGGTGGTCGAGGCCACCGGTGCGGCGCGCGAAGAGGCAGAAACGGTGCTCCAGCAGACCGGGTATGACGTTAAACCCGCCATTCTGATGATCCTGAGCGGTCTCGATGCCGCCGCAGCGCGCGCAAAACTCGATGCGCATCAGGGATTCTTACGGGCAGCATTAGAAAACTAAAGAGGCGTGTATGGAAAAAACAGCGGCGCTCGCCAGCGATATTCTTGCCGGTATCGGCGGAGAGCACAATATTCTGCGTCTGGAAAACTGCATGACGCGGGTGCGGGTGGAAGTTCAGAATGACGACATGCTCGATCTGACGCGGCTCAAAAAGCTGCCCGGGATCAGCGGCTATGTTAAGCAGGGTGCGCAGCACCAGCTGATTGTCGGCCCCGGCAAAGCCGCGCAGGTGGTGGACGCCATGCGCTCGCTGATGGGTGGCGCGGTGGTTGATGACGCCGAACGTACGAAAGCGCAGGCGAAGGCCAAATATAAAGCCCCGATGAGCGACGCGCTGCGCCAGCTGGCGAACGTTTTCATACCGCTGATCCCGGCCTTTATCGCCTCGGGGCTTATCACCGGCATCATCAACATTCTTAAACGCCCGGACATCGTCGGCGACTTTGCGACCCACTATCCAAACCTGCTGGGGATCCTCGGCATTTTCGGTAGCGCGGTGTTTGCCATCATGAACATTCTGGTGGGGGTCAACACTGCCAAAGTGTTTGGTGGCTCGCAGGCGTTAGGCGGGGTAATGGCGGGGATCCTGTCCAGCCCGCAGCTGGCACAAATCACCCTCTTTGGTGAAGCCCTGCAGCCGGGACGCGGCGGGGTGATCGCCGTCCTGCTGGTGGTGGTGCTGATGTGCTGGATCGAGAAAAAGCTACGCAATGCCCTGCCGGGCTCGCTGGAGCTGATCCTCAATCCGCTGCTGACCACCTTAATTACCGGCAGCGTGGCGATCGTTGCCCTGCAGCCGCTGGGCGGCGTGATCTCTGAATCCATCGCCCACGGTGCCTCCTGGGCTATCGATCGCGGCGGCTTCCTCGTGGGGGCAGTGCTGTCGGGGACCTTCCTGCCGCTGGTATTGACCGGATTACACCAGGGCCTGGTGCCGATCCACGTGGAGCTGGTGCAGGCGCACGGCTACAACGCGCTGCTGCCGATCCTGTCGATGGCGGGCGTCGGTCAGGTCGGGGCGGCCATTGCGGTGCTGATGAAAACCCGCAATCAACGTCTGAAAAAAGTGATCAAAGGCGCGCTGCCGGTGGGTCTGCTGGGAATTGGCGAGCCGTTGATCTTTGGCGTTACGCTGCCGCTGGGCAAGCCTTTTATCGGTGCCTGTCTGGGCGGCGCGGTCGGCGGGGCACTGATCAGCTACTGGAAAGTGGCGACGGTGATCACCTTCGGGATTTCCGGTTTGCCACTGGCATTAACCATCGTGACCGGAAAAGTCATGCTCTATCTGTTAGGCTATTTAGTAGCGGTTATCGCCGGGTTCCTGTTTACCTGGCTGTTGGGGTTCAACGATCCAGAGGAGTAAGATTTGGTTAATCATGCGCGTCGCGTTGTCTTTTTTGACCTGGACGGAACGCTGCATCAGCAGGATATGTTCGGCACCTTTATGCGCTACTTACTGCGCCGACAGCCCTTAAATGTGCTGCTTGTGTTGCCACTCCTGCCGATTGTAGGCGTTGCGCTGCTGATCAAAGGGCGCGCCGCCCGCTGGCCAATGAGCCTACTGCTGTGGGGATGTACTTTTGGCCACAGCGAGGCGCGGCTCAAGCAACTTGAGCAGGATTTTGCCCTCTGGTTTCGCGGGCACGTTACCGCGTTTCCGGTAGTGCAGGACCGGCTGACCAACTACCTGAACGCCAGCGATGCCGACATCTGGCTGATTACCGGTTCGCCGCAGTCGCTGGTGGAGCAGGTCTACTTCGATACCCCGTGGCTACCGCGGGTCAATCTTATCGCGACCCAGATGGGGCGCGCATATGGTGGGTGGGTGCTGACCCTGCGCTGCCTTGGGCACGAGAAAGTGGTGCAGCTGGAGAAGCAAATCGGTACCCCGCTGCGCCTCTACAGCGGCTACAGCGACAGCAAGCAGGACAACCCGCTGCTCTACTTCTGCCAGCACCGCTGGCGCGTCACGCCGCTTGGCGAACTTCAGCAACTGGAATGATTTTGTGATTATGTATAGCGGGTGTGTATAATGCGCCCGCTTTTCAGACTGGAGTAATCACCGTTGTCCGACCTCGAACACAATCATGAATACTGGATGCACCACGCACTCCAGCTTGCCAGACGCGCCTGGGAAGAGGGCGAAGTGCCCGTTGGCGCCGTGCTGGTACACAATAATCAGGTGATTGGCGAAGGCTGGAACCGCCCGATTGGCCGTCACGATCCCACCGCTCACGCCGAAATCATGGCCCTGCGCCAGGGTGGGTTGGTGCTGCAAAACTACCGCCTGCTGGATACCACGCTGTATGTCACCCTCGAGCCCTGCGTCATGTGTTCCGGCGCGATGGTCCACAGCCGGATCGGTACGCTGGTGTTCGGGGCGCGGGATGAAAAAACCGGGGCGGCAGGCTCGCTACTGGACGTGCTCAGACATCCCGGTATGAATCACCAGGTGAATGTTATTGGGGAAGTACTGGCGCCAGCATGTTCGGTGATGCTAAGTGACTTCTTTCGAATGCGGCGTCAGCAGAAAAAGCAACAAAAGGCAGGATTGGCGTTATCGGGCGAGTAAGTTCATTCGGCGTCACCACCGGATAACTTTGCGCCAGCTGCTCTGCCGCCATCGCCTCTTTCTCTTTCTCCATCAGATAGCCGACCAGGCTTATCTGATATTTGCGGATATTTTCCACGTAGGCGTAAGCTTCGTGACCGCGCGCGTAGCCGTAGGTCAGCTTGTTGTACCACGGCTTCTGGCTCAGCAGCGGCAGGCGCTGTTTGACATCTGACCAGCTGTCGGGGTTGCCTTTGGTCTTAGCCGTCAGGGCGCGGGCGTCGATCATGTGGGCATAGCCCATGTTATACGCCGCCAGTGCAAACCAGATCCGCTCCTCTTCCGGCACCGTCTCCGGCACCTTATCCATCATGTCCTGCAGATAGCGCGCGCCGCCGCTGATGCTCTGTTCCGCATCGGTACGGTCGGTCAGGCCAAGGCTCTGGGCGGTGTTTTTGGTCAACATCATCAGACCGCGCACGCCGGTAGGCGAGGTGGCCTGCGCATCCCAGTGGGATTCCTGATACGAGATAGCCGCCAGTAACCGCCAGTCAATTTCCTGAGCGTATTTTTCAAACAGCGGCTGCAGGTCCGGCAGGACGTTATCCACCGCCCGTAAGAAGCTGCGGGTGTCGACATAATCAAAGTCACCGCCGTGACCGAGATACTTCTCCTCCAGCCGCGCCAGGGTGCCGTCTTCATTCATGCCGTTAAAGAAATCGAGAATCGCCGCGGACAGGGTCTGGTCGTCATCCAGTCGGCTGAACCAGGTCACCGGCTGCTCGTCGGTGACATCCAGCGCCACCGCCAGCTCCGGGTGGACGCGCTGATACAGGCTGATGGCGACCGAGTCGGCAATGGTATAAAGCAGCTTGCCATCCTTAACCTGCTCCAGCAGCTCTGTGGTGCCCAGCTTCTCATCGACCGTCCAGCCAAGGTTTGGGTACTTTTTCTCTTTCAGCGCGCGCAGGTCATCGATAACCACGTGTCCTGGGGCGACGGTGAGCTGTTCTGCGTTGAGGCCGGTAAGCGAGCGCGGGCGCAGCTTGCCCACGCGATAGACCAGCTGCTGCGAAACGGAGTAATAGGTCGGACCCGGCTGATAGTTTTTGCTGCGCTCGCTGTTATAAACCAGACCGGCGGCCAGCATGTCGGCCTCGTCATGATCCAGGTCGTCAAACAGCTGGCTGATGTTCTGGCGCACCGTGATTTTGAGTTTTACGCCCAGGTAGTCAGCAAACTGCTGCGCCAGTTCGTAATCCAGCCCAATTACTTTGTCGTTGATGGCGGTATAGGTCAGCGGCGAGGAGATCGTACTGACGCGCAGCTCCCCCCGCGCCTGGATGGCGGCGATGCGGTTGTCGGCTTTGCCGAACCAGGGTATGGAAGGCCATAGTGCCGCTGCCAGTAGCAGGGTCACGATGCCAATAAACAAATAATTAATCTTTAATTTTTTCAATAAGTTAATTCTATGTGCTGGGTGTTATGTCGGTCTGTAGTGGCCATAGTAAAAACAAGTATTGCCAAAGATTTCGCGGCATTTTGCGCAAAGTTACGCCACTTGGCAACTTATTAGCGGGAATCGCCATACCGATGGCTAAATAACCGCGTCGATTTTATTACGACGCAAACGGTTTCGTCGGCGCTCAGGATCCACTATAATAGCGCCCGTTTTCCCCCCTTGCGCACACTGTAAGCGCCCCGGCGCTTCGAAGACGAGAGACTTATGATGGAAATTCTGCGTGGTTCGCCTGCACTGTCTGCCTTCCGTATCAACAAACTGCTGGCACGTTTCCAGGCGGCCGACCTTCCGGTAAGCAATATTTACGCTGAGTATGTCCATTTTGCTGACCTGAACGCTCCCTTAACGGCAGAGGAGCTGACCCGCCTTGAACGCCTGCTGAAATACGGCCCAAGCCTGAGCAGCCATACGCCGAACGGTAAACTCCTGCTGGTCACGCCTCGCCCGGGCACCATCTCCCCCTGGTCTTCTAAAGCAACCGACATCGCCCACAACTGCGGCCTGAGCCAGGTAAGCCGTCTTGAGCGCGGCGTAGCGTATTACGTTGAAGCCTCTACCCTGACTGACGCACAGTGGGCGGTCGTGGCGACCGAACTGCACGATCGCATGATGGAGAGCGTGTTTGCCTCTCTGGACGACGCGCAGAAGCTGTTCTCTCACCACCAGCCTGCGCCAGTACAGAGCGTGGATCTGCTGGGTGAGGGCCGTCAGGCGCTGATCGACGCCAACCTGCGTTTAGGTCTCGCGCTGGCAGAGGATGAAATTGATTACCTGCAGGACGCGTTTGTTAAGCTCAACCGCAATCCGAACGACATCGAACTGTATATGTTCGCGCAGGCTAACTCTGAACACTGCCGCCACAAGATTTTTAATGCCGACTGGATTATCGACGGCGAGCAACAGCCAAAGTCGCTGTTCAAAATGATCAAGAACACCATGGAACAGACCCCTGACCACGTGCTGTCTGCTTATAAAGACAACGCTGCGGTGATGGAAGGTTCCGAGGTGGGCCGCTTCTTCGCCGATCGCGAAGCAGGGCGCTATGACTTCCATCAGGAAGCCGCGCACATTCTGATGAAGGTTGAAACCCATAACCACCCGACGGCGATCTCCCCATGGCCGGGCGCGGCGACCGGTTCTGGCGGTGAAATTCGTGACGAAGGCGCCACCGGCCGTGGCGCTAAGCCAAAAGCGGGTCTGGTGGGCTTCTCGGTCTCTAACCTGCGTATCCCGGGCTTTGAACAGCCGTGGGAAGAAGATTTCGGCAAGCCGGAGCGCATTGTTACCGCACTCGACATCATGACCGACGGCCCGCTGGGCGGCGCGGCATTCAACAATGAATTTGGTCGTCCGGCGCTGAACGGCTACTTCCGTACCTATGAAGAGAAAGTTGAGAGCCATAACGGCGAAGAGCTGCGCGGCTACCACAAGCCGATCATGCTGGCAGGCGGGATCGGCAACATCCGCGCCGATCACGTGCAGAAAGGCGAGATCGTCGTAGGCGCGAAGCTGATCGTCCTCGGCGGTCCGGCGATGAATATCGGTCTGGGCGGCGGGGCGGCGTCGTCGATGGCCTCGGGCCAGTCTGACGCCGACCTTGATTTTGCCTCGGTCCAGCGCGACAACCCGGAGATGGAACGCCGCTGCCAGGAAGTGATTGACCGCTGCTGGCAGCTGGGTGAAGCCAACCCGATCCTGTTTATTCATGACGTCGGCGCGGGTGGCCTGTCTAACGCCATGCCGGAGCTGGTGAGCGATGGCAACCGCGGTGGCCGCTTCAACCTGCGTGATATCCTCAGCGATGAACCAGGCATGAGCCCGCTGGAGATCTGGTGTAACGAATCCCAGGAGCGCTACGTGCTGGCCGTTGCCCCGGATCAACTCCCGCTGTTTGATGAGCTGTGCCGCCGCGAGCGCGCGCCGTACGCGGTGATCGGTGAAGCCACCGAAGAGATGCACCTCTCTTTAAGCGACACCCATTTTGACAACCAGCCGATTGACCTGCCGCTGGACGTGCTGCTGGGCAAAACGCCGAAGATGACCCGCGACGTACAAACCCGTAAAGCCAGTGGTAAAGCTCTCGATCTGCAGGGCGTCACTGTCGCCGATGCCGTCAACCGCGTATTGCATCTGCCGGCCGTCGCGGAGAAAACCTTCCTTGTTACCATTGGCGACCGTACCGTGACCGGCATGGTTGCGCGCGATCAGATGGTTGGCCCGTGGCAGGTACCCGTAGCAAACTGCGCGGTGACCACCGCCAGCCTCGACAGTTACTACGGTGAAGCGATGGCGCTGGGCGAACGCTCCCCGGTTGCGCTGCTGGACTTTGCGGCCTCGGCCCGTCTGGCGGTCGGTGAAGCGCTGACCAACATTGCCGCCACCCAGATTGGCGACATCAAACGTATCAAGCTCTCGGCAAACTGGATGGCCGCAGCCGGTCACCCGGGCGAAGACGCCGGGCTGTATGAAGCGGTGAAAGCGGTGGGCGAAGAGCTCTGTCCGGCGTTGGGTCTGACCATTCCGGTGGGCAAAGACTCCATGTCGATGAAAACCCGCTGGCAGGAAGGTAACGAGCAGCGCGAGATGACCTCTCCGCTGTCGCTGGTGATCACCGCCTTTGCCCGCGTGGAAGATGTGCGTCACACCATCACCCCGCAGCTCTCTACTGAAGACAACGCCCTGCTGCTGATTGATCTGGGCAAAGGGCATAACGCGCTGGGCGCAACCGCGCTGGCGCAGGTTTACCGTCAACTCGGCGACACCGCGGCGGATGTGCGCGACGTGGCGCAGCTGAAAGGCTTCTACGATGCCATTCAGGCGCTGGTGGCAGCGGGCAAACTGCTGGCCTATCACGACCGTTCCGACGGCGGCCTGCTGGTGACCCTGGCAGAGATGGCCTTTACCGGCCACTGCGGCGTGGAAGCCAACATCGCCACGCTGGGCGACGATCGTCTGGCGGCGCTGTTTAACGAAGAGCTGGGTGCGGTGATTCAGGTGCGTGCGGCCGACCGCGAGGCGGTTGAAGCCCTGCTGGCGCAACACGGCCTTGGCGACTGCGTGCACTATCTGGGTAAAGCGGTGACCGGGGATCGTTTTGTTATCGAATCCAACGGTCAGGCTGTGTTTGCCGAAAGCCGCGCCACGCTGCGCATGTGGTGGGCAGAAACCACCTGGCAGATGCAGCGTCTGCGTGATAACCCGGCGTGTGCCGATCAGGAGCACGAGGCGAAAGCCAACGATAACGATCCGGGTCTGAACGTGAAGCTTTCGTTCGACATCAACGAAGACATTGCCGCGCCGTACATCGCGAAGGGTGCGCGTCCGAAAGTGGCGGTCCTGCGCGAGCAGGGCGTTAACTCCCACGTGGAGATGGCGGCTGCCTTCCACCGCGCGGGCTTCGACGCTATCGACGTTCACATGAGCGATCTGCTGGCTGGACGTACCGGTCTGGAGAGCTTCCAGGCGCTGGTGGCGTGCGGCGGGTTCTCTTACGGGGACGTGCTGGGCGCGGGCGAGGGCTGGGCGAAGTCGATTCTCTTCAACGACCGCGTGCGTGATGAGTTCGAAACCTTCTTCCACCGTCCGCAGACCCTGGCACTGGGCGTTTGTAACGGCTGCCAGATGATGTCGAACCTGCGCGAGCTGATCCCAGGCAGTGAAGCCTGGCCGCGCTTTGTGCGTAACCAGTCCGACCGCTTTGAAGCGCGTTTCAGCCTGGTTGAAGTCACGCAAAGCCCGTCTCTGCTGCTTCAGGGGATGGTGGGCTCACAGATGCCAATCGCTGTTTCCCACGGTGAAGGGCAGGTTGAAGTGCGTAACGCCGCGCATCTGGCGGAGCTGGAGAGCAAAGGTCTGGTGGCGCTGCGCTTTGTTGATAACTTCGGCAAAGTGACGCAAACGTACCCGGCTAACCCGAACGGCTCGGCCAACGGCATTACCGCGGTGACCAGCGAAAGCGGTCGCGTAACGGTGATGATGCCGCACCCTGAGCGCGTGTTCCGTACCGTCAGCAACTCCTGGCACCCGGAAAACTGGGGCGAGGATAGCCCGTGGATGCGTATCTTCCGCAACGCACGTAAGCAGTTGGGGTAAGCGTTATGTTGCCGTCGTAGTGCCGGGCGGCACTACGACGGTGTCGCATATTTACGACAACCCCTGTAATACGATGTCGCCAAATGGCGACATTTAAGTTATTGATTTATATGATAGTGGTGATAAGCCCGTCAGGGTGTTGCTAATTAACGACAGATCGTGCGAAAAGCGTACCGCGAGATAATCACAATCATTTCATTAAATGTCCTTATGTTTCATATAATTAAAATTTATATTTGCATTGTGGCATATCTGTTGCATAATAATACCCAGTGGCTCATTCACCCTCTTATGTCAGCCCCTTCGGGACGCGCTACATAAACTTCGAATGACGCACAAAAAGGTGCCTGCCGTCCAACTACTGATAATTGCATTGCTTTATCAGACCTCCGGGCGAAACGTCGAGTTAGGCACCGCCTCATTTCACAACAAAGCCGGGTTTTAACCCGGCTTTGTTGTATCTAACCTATTGTCCAGTTAGCATCTTCCTACACTCCCCCTGCGACAGAGAGTCACGCGTTGAAACGCTGGTCAGTTTTCCCTCGCTCGTTACGACAGTTAGTCATGATGGCTTTCCTGCTGATCCTGCTCCCGCTGCTGGTGCTGGCGTGGCAGGCCTGGCAAAGCCTGAACGCGCTCAGCGCCCAGGCGGCGCTTACCAACCGCACCACGCTGATAGATGCCCGGCGCAGCGAAGCGATGACCAATGCAGCGCTGGAGATGGAGCGCAGCTACCGCCAGTACTGCGTGCTCGACGACCGGACGCTGGAGCGGGTGTATCAGAACCAGCGCAAGCGCTACAGCGAAATGCTCGATGCGCACGCGGGCGTGCTGCCGGACGATAAGCTCTATCAGGCCCTGCGCCAGGATATTAATGCCCTGGCGCAGCTGCAGTGTCATAACAGCGGCCCCGATGCTCAGGCGGCGTTGCGGCTGGAATCCTTCGCCAACGCCAATACCGAGATGGTGCAGACTACCCGGTCGGTGATCTTCTCCCGCGGGCAGCAACTCCAGCAGGAGATTGCCGAGCGCGGCCAGTTCTTCGGCTGGCAGGCGCTGGTGCTTTTTCTGGTCAGCCTGGGGTTAGTTCTGCTGTTTACCCGCATGATCATCGGCCCGGTGAAGGGCATCGAGCGGATGATTAACCGGCTGGGGGAGGGACGAACGCTTGGCAATACCGTCGCCTTCACCGGACCGCGCGAGCTGCGCTCGGTCGGGCAGCGTATCATCTGGCTCTCCGAGCGGCTGGCGTGGCTGGAGTCCCAGCGCCACCAGTTCCTGCGCCACATCTCCCATGAACTCAAAACGCCTCTTGCCAGCATGCGCGAGGGCACCGAACTGTTGGCCGACCAGGTCGCCGGCCCGCTGACTACGGAACAGCGGGAGATAGTCGACATCCTTGATGCCAGCAGCCGTAACCTGCAAAAATTGATTGAACAACTGCTCGACTACAACCGTAAACTGGCTGACGGGGCACCCGAGCTGGAGACGGTAGAGCTTGCGCCGCTGGTGGATATGGTGCTCTCCGCCCACAGCCTGCCTGCACGCGCTAAAATGATGCATACTGAACTCACGCTTGCGGCGCCCGTCTGTTTTGCCGAGCCAATGCTGCTGATGAGCGTGCTGGATAATCTTTATTCCAATGCGGTGCACTATGGTATTGAATCCGGTACCATTTATATTCGCAGTTTTACGCAAGGCTCGCGGGTCTGTATTGATGTCGCCAACACCGGAAGCCCGATCCCGAACGACGAAAAAGCGATGATCTTCGAACCTTTTTTCCAGGGGAGTCATCAACGAAAAGGGGCGGTTAAGGGGAGTGGTCTGGGGCTGAGTATTGCCCGCGACTGCATCCGCCGTATGCAGGGAGAGCTAAATCTTGTCACTGACGACCGTACCGATGTCTGTTTTCGCATCGAACTGCCGCTTGAGTCGGAAAAATCACTAAAATGAATCTAAGTCTGGTGAGTATGTCACACGTCTTTTCCCGCGCCATTAACGCGGTGTTTTCCGCAAAAAAAATTCGCTTATCCCTCTCCTGCCTTTTGCTCGCGGGATGCGTCTCGCATGCCCCGACCAGCGCTATCAGCGATAAGCAGGATGAAAAATTACCCGATCATCAGCTGGCGGACTTCCTTGCGACCGACTGCAATAATATCTGGCAGCTGCAGGGGCATGAAACCGAGAGCAACCCGCTTTACTGGCTGCGCGGTATGGATTGTGCCGAACGTCTGGCACCTGCCGCCGCTCGCGCAGAGGCGCGTCATTGGACGGATGACATCTGGCAGGCGCGCTTTAAGCGGGGTATTTTGCTGGCGAATGCCAAAATTAACCCGGTGGAGCGGCGACTGCTGACCACCCGCCTCGATGCCCTGAGCGCGCAAATTCCCGCCCAGGTACGCCCGCTGTATCAGCTGTGGCGCGACGGGCAAGTGTCACAACTACAGCTGGCAGAGGAGCGCTCCCGCTACGGCAAGCTGCAGCAGTCTGCCGATGCCCAGCTCGATACCCTGCGCCTGCAGCAGCAGTATTTGCGCTCGCAGCTTGATACCACTACCCGGAAGCTGGAGAACCTGACTGATATCGAACGCCAGCTCTCAACCCGCAAGCCAGCGAGTAATTATCTGCCGGATGCGCCAAAAAGCGCCGCAGCACCGGCAAAAGCTGATGCCGCGCCAGCGGAGCCGGACAGCGCTCCCGCGAAACCAGAGGACGTGAAGCCATGACAACCCGCAAACCTGCGCACCTTTTGCTGGTGGATGATGACCCCGGCTTGCTGAAACTGCTGGGCATGCGCCTGGTGAGTGAGGGCTACAGCGTGGTCACCGCTGAAAGCGGCCAGGAAGGGCTGAAAGTGCTGGGGCGCGAGAAAGTCGACCTGGTGATAAGCGATCTGCGGATGGACGAAATGGACGGCATGCAGCTGTTTGCCGAGATCCAGAAACTGCAGCCGGGGATGCCGGTGATCATTCTCACCGCCCACGGCTCAATCCCGGATGCGGTGGCGGCCACCCAGCAGGGCGTATTCAGCTTCCTCACCAAACCGGTGGACAAAGACGCGCTGTACAAGGCGATCGATAACGCCCTTGAGCACGCCGCGCCCTCCAGCGACGACCAGTGGCGAGAAGCGATAGTCACCCGCAGCCCAATCATGCTACGTCTGCTGGAGCAGGCCAGAATGGTGGCGCAGTCTGACGTCAGCGTGCTGATTAACGGCCACAGCGGCACCGGGAAAGAGATCCTCGCTCAGGCCATTCACAACGCCAGCCCGCGCGGCAAAAAAGCCTTTATCGCCATTAACTGCGGGGCATTGCCGGAACAGCTGCTGGAGTCCGAGCTGTTTGGTCACGCGCGCGGGGCCTTCACCGGGGCGGTCAGCAGCCGGGAAGGGCTGTTCCAGGCGGCGGAAGGCGGCACATTATTCCTCGATGAAATTGGTGATATGCCTGCTGCCCTGCAGGTCAAACTGCTGCGTGTCCTCCAGGAGCGTAAGGTCAGGCCGCTGGGCAGCAACCGCGATATCGACATCAACGTGCGTATTATTTCCGCCACCCACCGGGATCTGCCGAAGGCGATGGCGCGCAACGAATTTCGCGAAGACCTGTTCTATCGTCTGAACGTTGTTAACCTCAAAATTCCGGCGCTGGCGGAACGTGCCGAAGATATCCCTCTGCTGGCGACCCAGCTGCTGCGCCAGTCCGCCGAGCGGCATAAGCCCTTTGTGCGGGCATTCTCCACCGATGCGATGAAGCGTCTGATGACCGCCAGCTGGCCCGGTAACGTGCGTCAGCTGGTGAACGTGATTGAGCAGTGCGTGGCGCTGACCTCTTCGCCGGTAATCAGCGACGCGCTGGTGGAACAGGCGCTGGAGGGTGAAAACACCGCCTTACCGACCTTCGCTGAAGCGCGTAACCAGTTTGAACTCAACTATCTGCGCAAGCTTTTGCAGATCACCAAAGGCAACGTCACCCACGCCGCGCGGATGGCCGGACGCAACCGCACCGAGTTTTATAAACTGCTGTCGCGCCACGAGCTGGAAGCAAACGACTTCAAAGAGTGATACCGTAAAATCCGATTGATATGCTACTGTGAGCAATCGATTACGAGGCTGCAGACAGGCAAGAAGGACCCCCATGAAAAAGATTGATGCGATTATTAAACCTTTCAAACTGGATGATGTACGCGAAGCGCTGGCAGAAGTCGGCATCACCGGGATGACGGTGACGGAAGTGAAAGGCTTTGGTCGTCAGAAGGGCCACACGGAGCTGTACCGTGGCGCGGAATACATGGTCGACTTCCTGCCGAAAGTGAAAATTGAGATCGTGGTGTCGGACGACATCGTGGATACCTGTGTGGACACCATTATCCGTACCGCGCAGACCGGCAAAATCGGTGACGGCAAAATCTTCGTCTTTGACGTCGCGCGCGTGATCCGTATCCGTACCGGTGAAGAAGACGACGAAGCGATTTAATCCCTGCGCCGCCGGACAAAAAAAGCCCCTCGTCTGAGGGGCTTTTTGCATTACAGCACCTTATGCGGGCCGAAGCATTCGTAGTGAATGTTGTCTTTATTCGCACCCAGTTCAATCAACTGCTGAGCGGCAAACTGCATAAACGCCACCGGGCCACAAACGTAGAACTGCATCTTCGCTGCGCTAAGCTGCTCTTTATACTGCGCTAAATCCATCAGACCTTCGCTGCCAAACAGGGCCTGGGCACGGTCGTTGTCGCTCGGCAGACGATACCAGGTGTGAGCGTGAAAGTCCGTCAGCGCGGCGGCAACGGTTTTCACTTCGTCGTCAAAGGCATGCACTTCACCGTTTTCCGCCGCGTGGAACCAGTTCACCTGTGCGCCGTGCGCAGATTTCGCCAGCGTGTCCAGCATTGCCAGCATTGGGGTCTGGCCCACGCCTGCGGAGATCAGCGTCACCGGGGTACTGGCATCCACCGCCATAAAGAAGTCGCCCGCTGGCGCGGCAAGGTGCACCACGTCACCGACGTTGGCGCTGTTATGCAGCCAGGTTGAGACCTGACCGCCGTCCTCGCGCTTCACCGCGATACGGTAGCCTTTGCCATTCGGCTTGCGGGTCAGGGAGTACTGACGAATTTCCTGATGTGGGAAGCCTTCCGGCTTCAGCCACACGCCGAGATACTGGCCAGGCTGATAGTCAGCAACCGGCTTACCGTCGACGGGCTCAAATTCAAAGCTGGTGATAAGCTGGCTGCGCGGCGTTTTTTCCACGATGCGGAAGGTGCGGGTGCCTTCCCAGCCGCCGGTTTTATCGGCATTTTCGCTGTAAATCTGCGCTTCACGGTTGATAAACACATTCGCCAGCACGCCGTAGGCTTTGCCCCACGCGTCCAGCACCTCCTGACCCGGGCTGAACATCTCGTCCAGCGTCGCCAGCAGGTGGCCGCCGACAATATTGTACTGTTCAGGTTGGATCTGGAAGCTGGTGTGCTTCTGGGCAATTTTTTCCACCGCGGGCAGCAGGACCGCCAGGTTTTCGATGTTGCTGGCGTAAGCGGCGATGGCGTTGAACAACGCTTCGCGCTGATCGCCGTTACGCTGGTTGCTCATGTTGAAAATCTCTTTGAGCTCCGGATTGTGCGTGAACATGCGATCGTAAAAATGGGCGGTGAGTTTAGGACCCGTTTCAACCAGCAGGGGAATGGTGGCTTTAACCGTAGCGATGGTTTGGGCGTCTAACATAGCAGCTTCCTTTAGATGTTATTTTAAAGTGTATTTTAAATGCATCTTATAAAAAATAACCCTGCGTTGTAAATGGTTCTTTGTAACATGAATTATTTGCATCACAAACCTGAAAAGAAATCCGTTGTAAAATCGGCAGATCTTTATTCCTCAAACCCTTGCGCTACGGGTAGGTAAACGTTTGCGTAAAATCGTTTGTCAAGACCTGTTATCACTGTGCTAATCAGTTATACTGTTGCCCGTCGTCCAACTGGACTGCCTTTTTCAGGGCAAAAATTTACTTGTTAGCTGAGTCAGGAGATGCGGATGTTAAAGCGTGAAATGAACATTGCCGATTATGATGCCGAACTGTGGCAGGCTATGGAGCAGGAAAAAGTACGTCAGGAAGAGCACATCGAACTGATCGCCTCCGAAAACTACACCAGCCCGCGCGTGATGCAGGCGCAGGGTTCTCAGCTGACCAACAAATACGCTGAAGGTTACCCGGGCAAGCGCTACTACGGCGGTTGCGAGTACGTCGATATCGTTGAGCAACTGGCGATTGACCGTGCAAAAGCGCTGTTTGGCGCGGATTACGCTAACGTGCAGCCGCACTCCGGTTCTCAGGCTAACTTCGCGGTTTACACCGCGCTGCTGCAGCCGGGCGATACCGTTCTGGGTATGAACCTGGCGCAAGGCGGTCACCTGACTCACGGCTCCCCGGTGAACTTCTCCGGCAAGCTGTACAACATCATCCCTTACGGTATTGATGAGTCCGGTAAGATTGACTACGAAGACATGGCTAAGCAGGCTCAGACCCACAAACCGAAGATGATCATCGGCGGCTTCTCTGCTTATTCCGGCGTCGTTGACTGGGCAAAAATGCGTGAAATCGCAGACAGCATCGGTGCCTACCTGTTCGTTGATATGGCGCACGTTGCCGGTCTGATTGCAGCAGACGTATACCCGAACCCGGTTCCACATGCGCACGTTGTGACCACCACCACCCACAAAACCCTGGCGGGTCCACGCGGTGGCCTGATCCTGGCGAAAGGCGGTGACGAAGATCTGTATAAGAAACTGAACTCTGCGGTGTTCCCAAGCGCGCAGGGCGGCCCGCTGATGCACGTTATCGCCGCGAAAGCCGTAGCGCTGAAAGAAGCGATGGAGCCAGAGTTCAAAGTTTACCAGCAGCAGGTTGCTAAAAACGCCAAAGCGATGGTTGAAGTATTCCTGAACCGTGGCTACAAAGTGGTGTCTGGCGGCACGGAGAACCACCTGTTCCTGCTGGACCTGGTTGATAAAAACCTGACCGGTAAAGAAGCTGATGCTGCCCTGGGCCGCGCCAACATCACCGTGAACAAAAACAGCGTGCCAAACGATCCGAAGAGCCCGTTTGTGACCTCCGGTATCCGTATCGGCTCCCCAGCTGTGACGCGCCGTGGCTTTAAAGAAGCGGAAGTCAAAGAGCTGGCTGGCTGGATGTGTGATGTGCTGGACAACATCAACGACGAAGCGGTTATCGAACGCGTGAAGGGCAAAGTGCTGGATATCTGCGCACGCTTCCCGGTTTACGCATAATTCTGCCCGGCAGAATGAAAAAGGCCGCGCAAGCGGCCTTTGTTTTATCTAGCGTCGGTCGATGGAAATCGCCCCCGGCCCGGTGACGGCCAGTAACAGAAACGCCCCCGCAATACTGATATTCTTATAGAAGTTAATCATGTTCGGCATCACCGCATCACCACTCATATCCCAGTACGGGTGACCAATCACCGCCGTGCCCAGCGTATAAAAGACAAACAGCACCGCCAGCGGACGGGTGAAAAAGCCCAGCACGATCAGAATAGCGGCGGGGACTTCCATAATCACCGCAATAATGGCGGCCAGCATCGGCATGGGCGCACCCAGCTTCGCCATGTACTGCACCGTGCCGTCAAAGCCGGTCATTTTGGGCAGGCCGAAGATAATAAACAGCGCCACAATGGCGATACGGGCAATCAACAGGATCAGCGGGCGGGACTGGCCGAAATCGAAATAGCGTAGTGCGTTCATGACGGTATGACCTTTTTAAGCTGTGTCACTTAACCCTAATACAGTTTTTCAGCCCTCGCCATGAGCCATCCGGCTCTGTTTTTTGTTAATCGAAGGTTAATTTATAGCAGGCTATCGACTTGCTTAATTGTCGCTTTCTCGCCAGACTAGCGCCTCCAAAACGGGAGGGATTCATGGTTTTGCATTCCACACGCTGGCTGGCGCTCAGCTACTTTACCTATTTTTTCAGCTACGGTATTTTTCTGCCTTTCTGGAGCGTCTGGCTTGCGGGAATCGGCCTCACCCCAGAGATGATTGGCATTTTGCTGGGCTCCGGCCTGGTGGCGCGTTTTCTCGGTAGCCTGCTGATTGCCCCGCGCGTCAGCGACCCTGCGTTACTGATCAAAGCCGTGCGCGTGCTGGCGCTGTTAACGCTGGTGTTTGCGGCGGGCTTCTGGGTCAGCCAGCAGTTTGCCTGGCTGGTGGTGGTGATGGTCGGGTTTAACCTCTTTTTCTCGCCGCTGGTCCCGCTGACCGATGCGCTGGCTAACACCTGGCAAAAGCAGATCACCATGGACTATGGCCGGGTGCGGCTGTGGGGCTCGATTGCCTTTGTGATTGGCTCGGCGCTGGTGGGCAAGCTGGTGAGCCTGTACGACTATCAGGCTATTCTGGCGCTGCTGAGCGTGGGGCTGGTGTCGATGCTGCTGGGGATGCTGCTGCGGCCAACGGTGATGCCGCAAGGCGAGAGTCGTCAGCAGGAGAGCGCAGGCTGGCCAGCCTGGCGCGCGCTGGTGTCGCAGAGCTGGCGTTTTCTCGCCTGCGTCTGCCTGCTGCAGGGGGCACATGCTGCCTACTATGGCTTTAGCGCCATCTACTGGCAGGGCGTGGGTTATTCAGCATCGGCGGTGGGCTATCTGTGGTCGCTCGGCGTGGTGGCGGAAGTGATTATTTTTGCCCTCAGCAACCGCTTGTTCCGCCGCTTTAGCGCCCGGGATCTGCTCCTGCTGTCTGCCGTCTGCGGCGTGCTGCGTTGGGGGATCATGGGCTGGACGCATGAATTGCCGTGGCTGATTGTCGCGCAAATCCTGCACTGCGGCACCTTTACGGTGTGCCATCTGGCGGCGATGCGCTATATCTCCGCGCGGGAAGGCAGCGACGTGATCCGCCTGCAGGCGGTCTACTCGGCGGTAGCGATGGGCGGCAGCATTGCGATCATGACCGTTTTTGCGGGCTTCCTGTACCAGCATCTCGGTCATGGTGTCTTCTGGGTGATGGCGTTGGTGGCGCTGCCCGCGATGCTGTTGCGTCCGCGGGTCGCGGCGCGCTAAGACTCCAGCATCACGCGAATATGTTCCTGCTGCTGCGCATTCAGGGTCTCAACGGCATGAATGAGCGGCGGCGAGAACAGCGGCAGGGCAGTGGCGTAGGGAGTGATCACCAGCGCGGCCTCGCGCGGTGCGCCCTCCTTCTGGAAGGTCTGCAACGTCACATAGCGAATGTTCAGCGGCAGCAGGGTCAACTCCCGCAGCTGCTGTTCGATCAGATCTTCACAGGCTTTATCCCCCCCGGTCAGTAACACCACCTGCTTTTCATGCAGATCGTTCTCCTGCATCAGCCACGCGCCAAAGATAACGGCCACCAGGCTCGACTCCTCTTCGGAAAAACGCAGGCCAAATTCCGCCTCCAGCTCAAACATCACCTCTCGGGTGGTGCGCATCAGCCGCGGGTAAAGGCGGTTGATCTCCTCCGGCAGGCTGTTGTCGATGCCAATGCCAAACAGGGAGCGATCCAGCGCCTGGGCCAGATGAATATACAGCTGGTCGGTCAGCCCTTGCTCGTCGCTGAAATGCATCCCGGTTTGTCCGCGAAAGCGGACGATCATCCGGGTGATGGCGCGGCGCAGGCGTTCATCCTGCTGATGGGCGTCGCGTACGGGGTCGGGCGTGCGCAGCATCATAAACAGCAGGGTGAGAAACGGTTGTTCATCAACGTGGGGGAGGGGGACCACGCGGCGCTGCCAGTGGCGCACGATCTCCTGCGCCATCAGATATTCACCGCGCGATTCGGTCCAGCTGCGCTGCACCGGCGAAAACTGCGGGGTCTGGCCCAGATGGTGCTGGAGCAGGCAGTACTGCAAATAGAGCTGCAAAAACTGCACGTCGCGGCACTCAAACTGACGCTGCAGACGACGGGCGCAGAAATTGATTAGCGCCCGTAGGTTGGTATCGTCATATAAGGTTCGCGCAATGCCGAGTTGCTTTAGCGTGGTCTTCAGAGATGGGGTAAACTGCTGCGCGACAAAGTGGGGGCACAGGCGTAAAGCCCGGCGCAGCCAGTGCAACAGGCATAAGCGTTGGTCGAGGTGGGTGCCTTCAATCCGGTAGCTGCCATCAGGGTGCGCCGCAATGTCGAGCCGGTGATAGCGCTGGATCTCGATGCGCGTCTCGGCGATGTCCTGCCGGGTCAGGGGACCATCGACCCCATTGATGTCACCGATGCGTTGCACGGTGGCGCTGAAGCCCGGAATATAGAGCATCAACAGAACCTGGCAGCGACGCTGCGAACTGGAAAGTGCAGATGGCATTTCGAGAGTCATCATCATCTGTCGGGTTCCAGTGAGTGTGTCTGATAAGAATAGCTAAAGGATGCCCGCCAGAAAGCGCATCGAAGGGTCTTTCCTTCAGGAATGCTGGCGAACATCACAGAATTTTTGACGTGAGGAACAGATGCAAATAGTTAAACACAGCGCGACGGCGCTTTTTTTGGCGGTTTTATCTTTTGCCGTCGCCGCGCATCCTCACAGTTTTATCACCCTGAAAACGCAAATCATGGTCAAAGATAACCAGCTGACCGGCCTGAAGATGCGCTGGACGATGGATGAGCTGACCTCCGCCGATTTGCTCTATGACGCCGGAGAGGCGAAGCCGGGGGATGAGATCTGGAAAAAGCTGGCGGCGGAGGTGATGGCCAACGTGCTTGGTCAGCACTATTTTACCGAGTTTTGGCACAACGGGCAGAAGGTGAAATTCCTTAACCGGCCCACCCAGTACGGGATGACCCGCCACGAGCACCAGGCGGTATTGACCTTTGTGTTGCCGCTGGCAGCACCCCAGCCGCTGGCCGGGCAGAAATACACCTTTTCCACGTTCGATCCCTCGTACTACGTCGACATGAGCTACGCCGAAGATGACGATGCCTCGCTGCCTGCCGGGCTGAACGCCACCTGCTCAATTAAGATAGATACCCCGGAGCCCAGCGATGAGACGCTGAACTTTGCCAGCGCGCTGGATAAAGACGATGCCCCGCCGGAAGACATGGATCTCGGCAAGCAGTTTGCCCAGACGGTGACGCTGCAATGTCTGTAAATCGCCCCCGCCGCTGGCTGCATCTGTGGCCGCTGGCGCTGTTTTTAGTGGTCGCGGCGTTGGGCGCCGTCTGGCTCTGGCAGGCGTGGCCGCAGGTGATGCGCCAGAGCATTCTCTGGCAGCGGGACGTGAACCAGCAGATGAGCGGACTACTGAAAGCGGTGGCCGCCAATCCCACTGCTGCGGGCGGTTCACTACTGATGTTCAGCTTCCTGTACGGCGTGCTGCATGCTCTGGGGCCGGGGCATGGCAAAATCGTGATCGCCACCTGGCTTGCTACACATCCATCTAAGCTGAAGTCGAGTATTGGCCTGACGCTGGCCTCTTCATTATTGCAGGGCTGCGTGGCGGTTGGGCTGGTGGTGGTGGTACTCACCCTGCTGCAGCTCCCGGCGCGGGAACTGCACATGAGCAGCTTCTGGCTGGAGAAGGGCAGCTATGCGCTGGTGGGCGTGTTGGGGCTGATCCTCAGCGTAAGGGCGCTGAAAAAACTGCGCGCGCTGCTGCGCAAACCCACATTCAAATCTTTTACCCCACAACATGTTCATGATGAACATTGTGGCTGTGGTCATCAGCATCTGCCTACGCCGGCGCAGCTTGAGCGCGGGGACGACTGGCGCGCGCGGCTGATGATTATTCTGTCGATGGGGATGCGGCCCTGCTCCGGGGCGATCATGGTATTGCTGTTCAGTAAGGTTATCGGGGTGTTTAGCTGGGGCGTGGCTGCGGCACTGGCGATGGCGTCTGGTACGGCGCTTACCATTTCGTCGCTGGCGCTGCTGGTACACAGTTTTCGGCAACTGGCGGTCAGACTCAGCGGCAATAAAACGCCGGTACTGTGGCGACAGGTTGGCTGGACAACGCTTGCACTGGCTGGGGGGATCGTCTTGCTGGTGGCGGCAATCACCCTGTGGATGAGTGCGGTGCCGGTGGGAAGAGGGTTGAGACCGTTTTAACAGGAGCGGTCTGATGCCTTTACCCTAACCCTCTCCCACAGGGAGAGGGAACCGCGCGGTGCGGTTATCGGGAATTAACGCTTCAGCGCTTCACTCAGTTCGTCACGCATGCTGGCCAGCATGGATTTCACCACACGTGGGTTACCGGCAACAATGTTGCCGCTCAGCAGGTAGTTGTGGCCGCCGGTGAAATCACACACCAGTGCGCCAGCTTCTCGGGCAATCAGTTCGCCAGCAGCGAAGTCCCACGGTTTCAGACCAATTTCAAAGTAACCATCCACGCGGCCAGCGGCAACGTAGGCCAGATCCAGCGCAGCAGAACCGGTGCGACGGAAGTCCGCGCATTCGGTGAACAGTTTGCCCAGGATTTTCATGTAAGCAGGAGCGTGCTGTTTGGCTTTGAACGGGAAACCGGTCGCCAGAATGGTGCCGTCGAGGTCACGAGCGTTGGTGCCGCGCAGACGGTAGCCATTCAGCTGTGCGCCCTGACCGCGGGAAGCCGTGAAGAGTTCGTTACGCATTGGATCGTAAACCACCGCCACTTCAGTACGGCCTTTGATGCGTACGGCGATAGAAACAGAGAAGTGTGGCAGACGTTTGACGAAGTTGGTGGTGCCATCCAGTGGATCAATAATCCATTGAACATCCTGATCAACGCCGACATGCTCACCGCTTTCTTCGGTGATGATGGTGTGCTGCGGGTAAGATTTGCGAATGGTTTCGATAATAATCGCTTCTGCGGCTTTATCGACGTTAGTCACAAAGTCATTGCTGCCTTTCTGGCTGGTTTCTACAGAATCGGGTGTTTCGTAGTGTTTGGCAATTACATTACCCGCCTTGCGCGCTGCGCGCACGGCGATGGTCAACATAGGATGTTGCATCGGTTACTCTCACTGGATGTTAAAGAACAGGGAAACGAAAACGGCGCAGAGTATAGCAGTGGGATCGGATTCTGTCTTCCGTTTATGGTAGCATGGCCGAATATTCTTCAAACTCAGAAAAATTATGCTGCAAAATATCCGAATCGTGCTGGTCGAAACCTCGCATACTGGCAACATGGGCTCCGTCGCCCGTGCTATGAAAACCATGGGCTTAACCAATCTCTGGCTGGTTAACCCGCTGGTCAAACCCGACTCTCAGGCCATCGCCCTTGCGGCGGGCGCCAGCGACGTGATCGGCAACGCGCAGATCGTCGATACCCTGGACGAAGCCCTGGCCGGCTGTAGCCTGGTGGTCGGCACCAGCGCGCGCTCGCGTACGCTGCCGTGGCCGATGCTCGATCCGCGTGAATGCGGGCTGAAAAGCGTCGGCGAAGCCGAACATGCCCCCGTCGCACTGGTGTTTGGTCGCGAACGCGTGGGCCTGACCAATGATGAACTGCAGAAATGTCATTATCATGTCGCGATTGCCGCCAATCCGGAGTACAGCTCGCTGAACCTGGCGATGGCCGTGCAGGTTATCGCCTACGAAGTGCGTATGGCGTGGCTGGCAACTCAGGAAAATGCGCCCCACGCCGAGCCGGAAGAGACCCCGTATCCGCTGGTGGACGACCTGGAGCGTTTCTACGGTCATCTGGAGCAGACGCTGCTCAGCACCGGTTTTATCCGCGCCGGTCATCCAGGGCAGGTGATGAACCGACTGCGTCGCCTGTTCACCCGCGCACGCCCGGAAAGCCAGGAGCTGAACATCCTGCGCGGTATTCTGGCGTCGATTGAGCAGAAGAATAAAGAATAATTGCGCAAAACGTAGACCGGGATCGCTGCGCGTTACCCGGTAATAACATTAGCGCACGGAAGGTTAAATACCTGACTAAAACAGTCAAGTAAATAGTTGACCATTTTAGTCGGGAATGTCAGACTTGGCCCTGCTATGCAATACCCCCCACTTTACAATAAAAACCCCGGGCAGGGGCGAGTTTGAGGTTAAGTAAGACATGAGACTGACATCTAAAGGGCGTTATGCCGTGACCGCGATGCTGGACGTTGCGCTCAACTCCGAATCGGGCCCGGTTCCGTTGGCTGATATTTCTGAACGTCAGGGAATTTCCCTCTCTTATCTGGAACAGCTGTTCTCCCGACTGCGTAAAAATGGCCTGGTTTCCAGCGTCCGTGGTCCAGGCGGTGGTTATCTGTTAGGTAAAGATGCGGGCAGTATTGCCGTTGGCGAAGTGATTAGCGCAGTTGACGAATCCGTTGACGCGACCCGTTGCCAGGGTAAAGGTGGCTGTCAGGGCGGCGATAAATGCCTCACCCACGCGTTGTGGCGCGACCTGAGCGACCGTCTGACCGGCTTCCTGAACAACATCACCATTGGTGAACTGGTTAACAACCAGGAAGTGCTGGACGTCTCTGGCCGTCAGCATTCTCACGAGTCCCATCGTAACACCCGCCCGCAGGACGCTATCGACGTTAAACTGCGCGCGTAATAAAACGATAAGAATTTTAGAATCAGGCAGGGGCGTGCATTCGCCCCGATGATCGGGTTGTACATCCGACCCGCCGCCTGGTTCCTTGCATTGAAGCGATGTACGGAGTCTATAGAGCAATGAAATTACCGATCTATCTCGATTACTCCGCAACCACGCCGGTGGACCCGCGTGTTGCCGAGAAAATGATGCAGTGTCTGACCCTGGACGGAAACTTTGGTAACCCGGCTTCCCGTTCTCACCGTTTTGGCTGGCATGCTGAAGAGGCGGTAGATATCGCCCGTAATCAGATTGCTGAGCTGGTTGGCGCTGACCCGCGTGAAATTGTTTTCACCTCCGGTGCGACCGAATCCGATAACCTGGCGATCAAAGGTGCGGCCAATTTCTATCAGAAAAAAGGCAAGCACATCATCACCAGCAAAACCGAACACAAAGCCGTGCTGGACACCTGTCGTCAGCTCGAGCGTGAAGGTTTTGAAATCACCTACCTGGCACCTCAGCGTAACGGCATCATCGACCTCAAAGAGCTCGAAGCCGCGATGCGTGACGACACCATTCTGGTGTCCATCATGCACGTGAACAACGAAATCGGCGTAGTGCAGGATATCGCGACCATCGGCGAACTGTGCCGTGCGCGTGGCATTATTTACCACGTTGATGCGACCCAGAGCGTGGGCAAACTGCCTATCGACCTGAGCCAGCTGAAAGTTGACCTGATGTCCTTCTCCGGCCACAAAATCTATGGCCCGAAAGGTATTGGTGCGCTGTACGTGCGTCGTAAGCCACGTATCCGTATCGAATCCCAGATGCACGGTGGCGGTCACGAGCGCGGTATGCGTTCCGGTACTCTGCCTGTTCACCAGATCGTCGGTATGGGTGAAGCCTACCGTATCGCCAAAGAAGAGATGGAAAGCGAGATGGCGCGTCTGCGCACCCTGCGCAACCGTCTGTGGGAAGGCGTGAAAGATATGGAAGAGGTCTACCTGAACGGCGACCTCGAGCAGGGCGCACCTAACATCCTCAACGTCAGCTTCAACTATGTTGAAGGCGAGTCGCTGATCATGGCGCTGAAAGACCTGGCCGTCTCGTCCGGTTCTGCGTGTACTTCCGCAAGCCTCGAGCCGTCCTACGTTCTGCGTGCCCTGGGCATGACTGACGAACTGGCACACAGCTCTATCCGTTTCTCTTTAGGTCGTTTTACTACCGATGAAGAGATTGACTACACCATCAATCTGGTTCGCAACTCCATTGGCCGTCTGCGTGACCTTTCTCCTCTGTGGGAAATGTTCAAAGAAGGCGTGGATCTGAACAGCATTGAATGGTCACATCACTAATCGGTTTGTAAGGAGAATTCAACATGGCATACAGCGAAAAAGTCATCGATCATTACGAAAATCCACGTAACGTGGGTTCTTTTGACAACAGCGACGTAAGCGTAGGCAGCGGCATGGTTGGCGCACCGGCGTGTGGCGACGTGATGAAGTTGCAGATTAAAGTCAACAATGAAGGTATCATTGAAGACGCCCGCTTCAAGACCTACGGTTGCGGTTCCGCAATCGCTTCCAGCTCCCTGGTCACCGAATGGGTGAAGGGCAAATCCCTGGACGAAGCGCAGGCCATCAAAAATACCGATATTGCTGATGAGCTCGAATTGCCGCCGGTTAAAATTCACTGCTCTATCCTGGCGGAAGATGCGATCAAAGCCGCAATTGCGGATTACAAAAGCAAACGTGACGCAAAATAATTAGTTGAGGTTGTTATGTCGATTACCCTTAGCGACAGCGCTGCCGCGCGAGTAAATGCCTTTATGGCAAACCGTGGCAAAGGATTTGGCCTGCGTCTTGGTGTGCGTACTTCCGGCTGTTCTGGTATGGCCTACGTACTGGAATTTGTTGACGAACCTGCGGCGGAAGATACCGTATTCGAAGACAAAGGCGTGAAGGTCGTGATCGATGGCAAGAGCCTGCAGTTCCTGAACGGCACCGAGCTGGACTTCGTAAAAGAAGGCCTCAACGAAGGGTTTAAATTTACGAACCCGAACGTAAAAGACGAGTGCGGTTGCGGCGAAAGCTTCCAGGTTTAATTGCGTATCACCTGTTAACCCCACCGCAGCCCGCCTGCGTGTGGGGTTTGCTTTAATCAGCTAACCCTGAGATTGTTATGGATTACTTCACCCTCTTTGGGTTACCCGCCGGGTATGAAATTGATATTCAGGCGCTGGCGACCCGTTTCCAGGATCTGCAACGTCAGTATCACCCGGATAAATTCGCCAGCGGTACGCAGGCGGATCAGCTGGCTGCGGTACAGCAGTCTGCGACCATCAATCAGGCGTGGCAAACCCTGCGCAATCCGCTGAGCCGGGCAGAATATCTGCTGTCGCGCCACGGTTTCGATCTCTCAAGCGAGCAGCACACCGTCCGCGATACCGCGTTCCTGATGGAACAGCTGGAACTGCGTGAAGAGCTGGATGAGATTGAACAGGCGAAGGACGACGTGCGTCTGGAAGGTTTTATCCAGCGTGTAAAAGGGATGTTCGATTCCCGCCATCAGCAGATGGTGACCCAATTGAATAACGAGACGTGGGACGTCGCTGCGGACACTGTGCGCAAGCTGCGTTTTCTCGATAAACTGCGAAGCAGTGCTGAACAACTCGAAGAAAAGCTGCTCGATTTTTAATTTCGGAAGCAATTATGGCCTTATTACAAATTAGTGAGCCTGGCTTAAGTGCCGCACCGCACCAGCGTCGTCTGGCGGTGGGCATCGACTTAGGCACCACCAACTCGCTGGTCGCGACCGTGCGTAGCGGGCAGGCTGAAACGCTGGCCGACGCCGACGGTCAGCACCTGCTGCCGTCCGTGGTCCACTATCAGCCGCAGGGCCACAGCGTGGGTTATCACGCCCGCGCCAATGCCGCGCAGGATCCGGTCAACACCATCAGCTCGGTAAAACGGATGATGGGCCGCTCGCTGGCGGACATCCAGAACCGTTATCCACATCTGCCGTATCAGCTGCAGGCAAGCGAAAACGGCCTGCCGATGATCGCCACCGCTGCCGGGCTGTTAAACCCGATTCGCATCTCTGCCGATATCCTGAAAGCGCTGGCGGCTCGTGCCACCTCGACGCTGGAAGGCGAACTCGACGGCGTGGTGATCACCGTTCCGGCCTATTTCGATGATGCACAGCGTCAGGGCACCAAAGACGCGGCGCGTCTGGCGGGCCTGCACGTGCTGCGCCTGCTGAACGAACCCACTGCTGCCGCCATTGCCTATGGGCTGGACTCCGGCAAAGAAGGGGTGATCGCGGTCTTCGACCTCGGCGGCGGCACCTTTGATATTTCGATCCTGCGCTTAAGCCGTGGGGTGTTTGAAGTGCTGGCGACCGGCGGTGATTCCGCCCTCGGCGGCGACGATTTTGACCATCTGCTGGCAGATTATATCTGCGAACAGGCCGGGATCAGCGGCAGCCGCGATGCACGCCTGCAGCGCGAGCTGCTGGATGCAGCCGTGGCCGCCAAAATCGCCCTCAGCGATGCGCAGTCCGTCAGCGTGACGGTTGCGGGTTGGCAGGGCGACATCACCCGTGCACAGTTTAATGACCTGATTGCCCCCCTGGTTAAACGCACCCTGCTGGCCTGCCGCCGCGCATTGAAAGATGCGGGCGTCGAGGCACAAGAGGTGCTGGAAGTGGTGATGGTTGGCGGTTCAACCCGCGTTCCGCTGGTGCGTGAACGGGTGGGCGACTTCTTTGGTCGCACGCCGCTGACCGCTATCGATCCGGATAAAGTAGTCGCCATTGGCGCCGCTATCCAGGCGGATATTCTGGTCGGCAACAAGCCGGACAGCGACATGCTGCTGCTCGATGTCATCCCGCTCTCGCTGGGGCTGGAAACCATGGGCGGGCTGGTCGAGAAGGTGATCCCGCGTAACACCACCATTCCGGTGGCGCGCGCGCAGGAGTTCACCACCTTCAAAGACGGTCAGACGGCGATGTCTATCCACGTGCTGCAGGGCGAGCGGGAACTGGTGCAGGACTGCCGTTCGCTGGCGCGTTTTGCGCTGCGCGGGATCCCGGCGCTGCCTGCGGGCGGGGCGCATATTCGCGTCACCTTCCAGGTGGATGCGGACGGTTTGCTGAGCGTCACGGCAATGGAAAAATCAACCGGTGTCGAATCTTCCATCCAGGTCAAACCGTCCTACGGTCTGACCGATGGCGAAATCGCCACCATGCTCCAGGATTCAATGAGCTACGCCGCGCAGGACGTGAAGGCGCGTATGCTGGCTGAACAGAAAGTCGAAGCGGCTCGCGTGCTGGAAAGTCTGCATAGCGCGCTCGCTGCCGATGCCGCGCTGTTAAGCGCCGCTGAACGTCAGGCCATTGACGACGCCATCGCGCAACTGCGCGCGGTAGCGGACGGCGATGACGCTGACGCCATAGAACAAGCGATTAAAAACGTTGATAAACAAACCCAGGAGTTTGCCGCTCGCCGTATGGACCAGTCGGTTCGCACTGCGCTGAAAGGCCACTCCGTGGACGAGGTTTAATATGCCAAAGATTGTTTTTCTGCCACATGCGGACCTCTGTCCGGATGGCGCAGTTCTGGAAGCTGAGACCGGCGAAACCATCCTTAACGTTGCCCTGCGTAACGGTATCGAAGTGGAACACGCCTGTGAAAAATCCTGTGCCTGCACAACCTGCCACTGCATCGTCCGCGAAGGGTTCGACTCTTTAGTGGAGAGCACGGAAGATGAAGACGACATGCTGGATAAAGCATGGGGTCTGGAGCCGGAAAGTCGTCTGAGCTGTCAGGCACTCGTCACCGATGAAGATCTGGTGATCGAACTTCCGCGTTACACCCTCAACCACGCACGCGAGCATTGATATGGGACTGAAGTGGACAGACAGCCGTGAAATCGGCGAGGCGCTGTACGACGCCAATCCGGATCTCGATCCGAAAACCGTACGGTTCACCGATATGCATCAGTGGATTTGCGATCTGGAAGAGTTTGATGATGATCCCAACGCCTCCAATGAAAAAGTTCTGGAGGCGATTCTGCTAGTCTGGTTAGATGAAGCAGAATAGATAATGTAACGGGCTGCCTTCGGCGGCCCGTTTGCTTGTTGCTAATAAGGATAAATAAAATGACCGAAGCGATGAAGATTACGCTCTCTACTCAGCCTGCGGATGCGCGCTGGGGTGAAAAAGCCACCTACAGCATTAATAACGACGGCATAACCCTGCACCTGAACGGCAGCGACGATATCGGTTTGATTCAGCGTGCGGCGCGTAAAATCGACGGTTTAGGCATTAAGCACGTCACGCTTGCCGGAGAAGGCTGGAACACCGACACCAGTTGGGCGTTCTGGGCAGGTTACAAAGGCCCGAAAGGCACGCGCAAAGTTGAGTGGGCCGATTTGGACGCAGACGCGAAGAAAGAGCTGGAAAGCCGTCTGAAAATTATCGACTGGGTGCGCGACACCATTAACGCTCCGGCAGAAGAGTTAGGCCCGGAGCAGCTGGCCCAGCGTGCGGTGGATCTGCTGAATGGCGTGGGCGGTGAGAAAGTCTCTTACCGCATCACTAAAGGCGAAGATCTGCGTGAACAGAACTATATGGGTCTGCATACCGTGGGTCGCGGTTCCGAGCGTCCGCCGGTTCTGCTGGCGCTGGATTACAACCCAACCGGCGACAAGCAGGCTCCGGTTTACGCCTGCCTGGTCGGGAAGGGCATCACCTTCGATACCGGCGGCTACAGCCTGAAGCAGAGCGCCTTTATGGATTCGATGAAATCTGACATGGGCGGCGCGGCCACCATTACCGGCGCGCTGGCGTTTGCTATTACCCGCGGCCTGAACAAGCGCGTGAAGCTGTACCTGTGCTGTGCGGACAACATGGTCAGCGGCAACGCCTTCAAGCTGGGCGACATCATTCGCTACCGCAACGGTAAAAACGTTGAAGTGATGAATACCGACGCCGAAGGCCGTCTGGTGCTGGCCGATGGCCTGATCGACGCTTCTGCGCAGAAGCCAGAGCTGATTATCGACATGGCAACCCTGACCGGCGCCGCGAAAACTGCGCTGGGCAACGACTATCATGCGCTGTTCAGCTTCGACGACAAACTGGCCGCTAAACTGATGGCCAGCGCGGCAGCAGAAAACGAGCCGTTCTGGCGTCTGCCGCTGGCCGAGTTCCACCGCAGCCAGCTGCCGTCTAACTTTGCCGAACTGAACAATACCGCTCCCGCCACCTATCCGGCAGGGGCCAGCACGGCTGCCGGCTTCCTGTCGCATTTCGTTGAGAACTACCGCGAAGGCTGGCTGCATATCGACTGTTCCGCAACCTACCGCAAGTCTGCCGTTGAACAGTGGTCAGCTGGCGCAACCGGTCTGGGCGTGCGCACCATTGCCAATCTGTTGACGGCTGAGTAACTGTATCCCCTTACCCCAGAGGGTGTTTGAGTTCCCTCTCCCCTTTGGGGAGAGGGTTAGGGTGAGGGGTAAAATGCAACATCTGGAATTGTTATGTCAGAAACCAAAAACGAATTAGAAACCCTGCTGGAGAAAGCGGCGACCGAGCCCGCCCATCGTCCGGCATTTTTCCGCACCCTGCTGGAGTCCAGCGTCTGGGTGCCAGGCACCGCCGCCGAGGGCGAGCAGGTTGTGGATGACAGCGCACTGGATCTGCTGCACTGGGAAAAAGATGACGGTACCTCGGTGATCCCGTTCTTCTCCTCGCTGGAGGCCCTGCAGGAAGCCGTTGAAGATGAACAGGCCTTCGTGGTGATGCCGGTGCGCACGCTGTTTGAAATGACGCTGGGCGAGACTCTGTTTCTGAATGCGAAGCTG
Organism: Silvania hatchlandensis; assembly: GCF_025564065.1. GTDB lineage: Bacteria > Pseudomonadota > Gammaproteobacteria > Enterobacterales > Enterobacteriaceae > Enterobacter > Enterobacter hatchlandensis. Next base: position 54,481 of record NZ_JAMGZK010000036.1, read on the forward strand.
CCGACCGGCAAGGAGTTCACCCCGCGTGAAATCAGCCATTTGATCGGTGAAGAGGGCAATCCCCTTAGTACCCAGGAGGTGCTGGAGGGCGGGGCGTCACTGCTGCTGTCGGAAGTGGCCGAACCCCCGGCGCAGATGATCGACTCCCTGACTCAGCTTTTCAAAACCATCAAGCCCGTGAAGCGCGCGTTTCTGTGCTCGATCAAAGAGCAGGCTGACGAACAGCCGGTGCTGCTGATTGGCATCGAGGCGGATGGCGAGATCGACGAGATTATTCAGGCGGCGGGCAGCGTGGCAACCGACACCCTGCCGGGCGATGAGCCGATTGATATCTGCCGGGTGATTAAAGGCGAGAAGGGCGTCAGCCACTTTCTTACTGAGCACATCGCGCCGTTCTATGAACGTCGCTGGGGTGGCTTCCTGCGCGATTTCAAAAACAACCGCATTATCTGATGCTGACGGGGTGACTCTTCACCCCGTCGCTTCCAGCAGCAGTAAATCCATCAGCAACACCAGGTTCGACTCAAACGATGTCACCCCGGCGGCTTCGGCAGCGAAATGCACCGCTTCGTCGTACAGGGCAAAATGCAGATCCGCCATCCCCGCCAGCGTATTGGCCGAGGCGCGGGTAAACGCCACTACCGTCATCCCCACGTTCTTCGCGATGCGCGCCTTATCCAGCACCTGTTCCGTTTCGCCGCTGCGCGAGACCGCAATAAACACCTGATAGCGCGAAGCGTTACTGAGAAAAATATTGCGGCTGTCGCCGGGACCAGAGATAAACGCCGTCTTGCCCAGCACCTGCAATTTCTTCGTCAGATACTCAGCGAACAGATAGGAAAAGCCCGCCCCATAGAGAAAAAAGTGCTCTTTTTCACGCAGCAGATCGGCAAAGCGGCGGCGTTTTTCCGCCGTCGCCCACTGCAGGGTTTGCTGATAGTTGGCGATAAACTGGTTGAACAGTGCCGGTAACTCGGCGGACGGGCTGGCTTCGGCGGCAATGTGCGGCGTATCGCTCAGCAGCTGCTTACAGTGCCAGGTGAACTCGCTAAAGCCGCTGAACCCCAGCTTACGGCACAGGCGCATGATAGTGGCGGTGGAGACAAACGTGGCCTGCGCCAGCTCCCGCACCGTGATGTTGCCCACCAGCAGCGGATGCTCGGTCAGATGCGCCAGCACGCGATACTCCGCGCGGGTCAGGGACTCCCCGCGCGTTAGCAAGGTCGCCAGACGGTTATCCATTAACGCGCCGGTTCAATCGGCAGATCGTCGCGTGCGCCCCATTCACTCCATGCTCCGTCGTACAGCGTCACGTCGGTTTTGCCGAGCGTCGCCAGCGCCAGAATCACCACGCAGGCGGTTACGCCAGAGCCGCAGCTGGCAATGGTCGGCTGGTGCAGATCCACGCCCTGACGGTCGAAAATCTCGCGCAGTTCGTCGGCGGTTTTCAGCTCGCCGTCAAACACCAGATCCCCCCAGGGGACGTTACGCGCACCGGGAATATGGCCACGCTTCAGACCTGGGCGCGGCTCGTCGGCCTCGGCGTTAAAGCGCGGGGCAGGGCGGGCGTCGATAATTTGCGCGGTCTTTTCATGGCTGGCCAGCAGCACGTCGGTCAGGCGTTTGATCGCGCTGGCGTCGATGCCTGGGTCAAAATCCCCTTCCGGTAGGTCAACATTCCCCTGCTGGAGCGGCAGGTCGGCGCGCTGCCAGCCTGCCAGCCCGCCCGCCAAAATCGACACGTTTTCGACGCCGAAGGTTTTCAGCATCCACCACGCGCGCGGAGCGGAGAACAGATTGCCCTCATCGTAGACAACCAGATGTTTATCGCGGCTGATACCCAGCTCGCGCATTGCCACGGCAAACGACTCCGGGCGCGGCATCATGTGCGGCAGGGACGAGGTGTGATCGGAGAGGGCTTCGATATCAAAAAAAACCGCCCCCGGCAGATGCCCGGCGCGGTATTCAGCGGGTACGTCACGATGCTCCTGGCCTGGCGGCGCCATGCGCGCGTCAAGGAGTTGCACTTCAGGATCGTTAGCGTGCTCAATCAGCCAGTCGGCTGCGACAAAAAATGAGGTGGACATGGTTGCCTCCAGCAATGAAAACATTAATGGATTGTCGATGTTTTTTCTGACATCGACAAGCGAACCACGTCCAGGTCGCGAGCCTGCTTCTAATTTTTCGCTATTTCCCCCTCCTGCCAGGCTTTTTGCAGGGCGGGCCAGTAGTCGCGGTTGGCCTCAATCATCTCATCAAGAATAGCTTTGGCGTGTTCCATGGTCGGCACGGTGCGGTTGAGGGTGAAGGCCTGCAACGCTTTCTCGTAGCTGCCCTCAACGGTGGCTTCCACCAGCAGCTGTTCCGAAGCCAGCTGCTGCTGCAGCAGGGTCTGATGGAACAGCGGCACCTGACCGATACGCACCGGCTCCGGGCCAGCGCTTGTGATATACGCCGGGACTTCGACCATCGCGTCATACGGCAAATTGGTAATTGCCCCGCGGTTTTCGACCATTACCAGATGGCGCTGGCGCAGGTTGAAAGCCAGCGAGCGGGCCACGTCGACGATAAACTCTCCGTGGACGCCCACGTGGAACGCATCTGACAGAATTCCGGTCTTTTTATACTCTTCCGCTGCCGCGAACAGCTTCTTCTCACGGCCGTTCATCACTTCATTGGCGCGGGTGTAGTCCGGATTTTGATGCTCCACAATCTGGTTCGGCATCAGGTAGTACTGCAGATACGGGTTCGGCAAGTACTCCGGGAAGTTATCCATGATGGGCTTGATGTTGCGCCAGGTCTTCACCCACGACGGATCCGAGTGCTGCGGATCGGTTTTGGCCGCATCTTCCGTCAGCAGGCCAAATTTGGCGATATGGCGACGCAGCTCCGGCAGGCGATCCACGCCGTCCACCAGCACGCGGGTAAACCAGCCGAAGTGGTTCAGGCCGAAGTAATCCACCTCCAGCTTGTGGCGATCCACCCCGAGAATGGCTCCCATATTACGCATCGCCGCCACCGGCATATCGCAAATGTTCAGCACCCGGGCGTCAGGACGCAGGCGGCGCACGCCTTCTGCAACGATCGCGGCCGGGTTGGAGTAGTTAACAATCCACGCTTTCTCGTGCGCATAGCGGTCGACCATATCGATAAGCTCGACCATCGGCAGAATGGTGCGCAAGCCGTACGCCAGCCCGCCGGGGCCACAGGTTTCCTGACCGACCACGCCATGGCGCAGGGGGATCTTTTCATCCTGCTCGCGCATTTTGTACTGACCGACGCGCATCTGGGCGAAGACGAAATGGGCTCCGCTGAATGCGACTTCCGGGTCACCGGTGACGGTAAATTTGATGCTCTGGCTGTGATCGCGAATGACCTTTTCGACCACCGGCGCGATGGTGTTCTGCCGCGCTTCATCGATGTCGTAGAGGCGAATTTCTGCCAGCGGGAACTTGTCCAGCTGCACCATCAGGCTTTTCACAATGCCCGGCGTATAGGTGCTGCCGCCACCGGCGATAGAGAGAATAAAGGGGGGTGTAAACATGTTTGTCTCCTTCAGAGAATCGTCTCAACGGCTTCTCGCATTTTTTTGACGTGCAGCCCGTAGACCACCTGAACGTTGTTACCTTGCTTGATAATGCCTTTCGCGCCCGTCGCTTTGAGCCGTGGCTCGTCGACGATCGCGACATCTTTGACCGTGACGCGCAGACGGGTGTAGCAGTTATCCACCACCTCAATGTTGTCGCGTCCGCCGAGACCGATAACGATCGCCTCGCCTAATCCGTCATTGCTGCCTTTCGCCTGGTACTCCTGCTTGCTGTACAGACGCGTCTCCTGGTCATCCTCCTCGCGGCCCGGCGTTTTCATCCGGAAATGGAGGATCAGGAAGCGGAAGATGACGAAGTAGAGCGCTGACATGATCAGCCCGACCACGATGTACATCGGCCAGTTGGACTTTTCCGTGCCCAGCGGCAGGTTATAAAGAATGAAATCGATAATGCCGTTAGCGCCAATGGCGTGTACGCCCAGCAGGGAGAACAACATCATGCCAATCCCGGTCAACACCGCATGCACCACAAACAGCAGCGGGGCGACGAACAGGAACGAGAACTCAATCGGCTCGGTGACGCCCACCAGCAGCGAGGTCAGCGCCGCTGGGATCAGAATCGCTTTGGCGGCGGCTTTACGCTCCGGTTTGGCGGTGACATACATCGCCAGTGCCGCTGCCGGCAGGCCAAACATTTTGCTGATGCCGCGCGCATCCCAGACCACGGTGCTGCTGAGCTGCTTCACGTCCGGGCAGGCCATCTCGGCAAAGTAGATATTGCGCGCGCCCTGGTAGGTTGCGCCGCAGACGTCCTGGGTACCGCCCAGTTCGGTATACAGGAACGGGGTATAGACCAGATGATGCAGACCGGTCGGCACCAGAATGCGCTCAAGGAAGCCGTAAATCGCCACCCCAAACGGCCCGGAGCCTTTAATGGCGAGGGCCATGGCGCTGATACCGTGCTGAGCAAACGGCCACAGCTCGCTCATTATCACGCCCAGCAGCATCGACACCGGCAGCATAATGATGGCGACAAAGCAGTGGCCCGAGTAGATCGCCATTGCCCCGTTAAACTGCACGCTGGAGTATTTGTTATACAGGTAGCCTGACAGCGCCCCGGTGAGGATCCCGGCGAACACGCCCATCTCCAGCACCTGCACGCCCAGCACCATGCTTTGCCCGGCGGCCTTCATCTGGTCTGCCGGGGCAAGCGCCCCCTGCAGCTGCAGGGTGACGTTCATGGCGTTGATAAACACCACAAAGGTCACCAGGCCAATCAGCGCGGCGTAACCTTTGTCACGCGTGGCAAGGCCAATGGGGATCCCCACGGCAAACACCAGCGCGAGGTTGACCAGCACAGAGACGGCAGATTTTGAAATCAGCAGCCCGATGCTCTGTATTACCGGATGACCGAGAAACGGCAGATAACCGGCAAGGTTGCCGTTACCCAGCACGTTACCAAAGGCGATGAACAGACCGACAATCGGTAGAATCAGTACCGGTCCGTACAGGGATTTTCCAAAATTTTGTAGGGCGTTCACGGCTCGTTTCATGACGTTCTCTCTTAGTGAACCGCGCACTCAGGGTGCGTCTCAGCATTAAAATTAGCAGGTCAAGCGGCGCATTATCCAGCTATCTTATTGTTTTAAAAACAAATGACGTTAAAGGTAACATGTAACGTTCCAGGCTGTGATCCGGGTAACAGGGCCTGTCGCGCGTGACGCAGATGTTTGCGAGGTGCTTTCCAGAGTCTCACATTGGACTTTTGTTCTTTTGTATTAATGAACGTTGCGGATAATAATTACCCCGACGATGACCAACAGGCCCGTGAGGCCAGGGATACAGGATGAAACCGTTTCGCCTTGCCGCGCTTTCTTTAGCGCTGTTTACCACAATGGCACTTGTCGGCTGTGACAACAGCGACGACAAACCCCAATCAAAGGCGCCCGCTGCGGCTGCCGAACCCGCTGCCAAAAAGCCTGAAGCGACAAAACCGGACGACGCGACGCTGGCGAAACTGGCAGCGCTTAGCCAGGGCAAAGCGCTGACCCTGCTGGATGCCTCGGAAATCCAGCTCGACGGCGCCGCCGCGTTGGTGCTGACCTTCTCCGTGCCGCTCGATCCTGCACAGGATTTTGCGCACAGGGTGCATGTGGTAGACAAAAAAAGCGGCAAGGTCGATGGTGCATGGGAGCTGGCGCCAAACCTGAAAGAGCTGCGCCTGCGGCATCTGGAGCCGAACCGTAACCTGGTGGTGACCGTTGAGCGCGGCCTGCAGGGGCTGAACAAAAATACCTTTGGCATCGACTACGAAAAAACCATCACCACCCGCGACATCGAACCGAGCGTCGGCTTTGCCAGCCGCGGCTCGCTGCTGCCGGGCAAGGTGGTCGAAGGGCTGCCGGTGATGGCGCTCAACGTCAATAACGTCGATGTGAATTTCTACCGCGTTAAACCCGAGTCGCTGGCGGCGTTCGTCAGCCAGTGGGAGTACCGCAGTTCCCTTACCAACTGGGAATCCGACAATCTGCTGAAGCTTGCGGATCTGGTGTATACCGGACGTTTCGATCTTAACCCGGCGCGCAATACTCGCGAAAAACTGCTCCTGCCGTTGCGGGATATCAAGCCGCTGCAGCAGGCGGGGGTTTATATCGCGGTGATGAATCAGGCCGGGCATTACAACTACAGCAATGCCGCCACGCTGTTTACCCTCAGCGATATTGGTCTGTCTGCGCACCGCTACCATAACCGGCTGGATGTCTTTACCCAGAGCCTGGAAAACGGCGCGGCGCAGTCGGCCATCGAAGTGCTGCTGCTCAACGATAAAGGGCAGACCCTGGCGCAGGCCACCAGCGACGCAGACGGTCACGCCACGCTGCAGACCGACAAAGAAGCGGCGCTACTGCTGGCCCGCAAGGACGGGCAGACCACGCTGCTGGACCTTACCCTGCCGGCGCTGGATCTGGCGGAGTTTGCTATTAGCGGTGCGCCAGGCTTCAGCAAGCAGTTCTTTATGTTTGGCCCGCGCGATCTCTATCGCCCGGGCGAAACGGTGATCCTCAACGGACTGCTGCGCGACAGCGACGGCAAACCGCTGGCGGATCAGCCGGTCAAGCTGGAGGTGCTGCGCCCGGACGGGCAGGTGGCGCGTACGGTGGTCAGCCAGCCGGACAACGGCCTCTATCGCTTCAACTATCAGCTTGAGAGCGGAGCGCAAACGGGCATGTGGCACGTTCGCGCCAGCACCGGCGATAACCAGCAGCGGCTGTGGGATTTCCATGTCGAAGACTTTATGCCGGAGCGCATGGCGCTCAATCTTGCCGCGCAAAAAGCACCCATTGCGCCTGCGGATAACGTCGCTTTCGACGTGACCGGCTACTACCTGTACGGCGCGCCCGCTAACGGCAACAGTCTGCAGGGGCAGCTGTTCCTGCGCCCGCTGCGCGAGGCCGTGGCCGCGCTGCCAGGCTTCCAGTTCGGTGACATCGCCGAGGAGAATCTGAGCCGCAGCCTGGATGAAGTGCAGCTGACGCTCAACGAAGAGGGACGCGGGCAAATCACGACCGAAAGCCTGTGGAAAGAGGTCCACTCCCCGCTGCTGGTGATTTTGCAGGCCAGCCTGCTCGAGTCGGGCGGACGTCCTATTACCCGCCGGGTGGAGCAGGCCGTATGGCCAGCAGCTACGCTGCCGGGTATCCGGGCGCAGTTCGCCAGCAAATCGGTGTATGACTACCGCACCGATACCACCGTTAACCAGCCGATTGTTGAAGAGAACAGTCAGGCGGGGTTCGATATCGTCTATGCCGATGCGAAAGGGGCGAAAAAAGCGGTGTCGGATCTGCAGGTGCGCCTGATCCGCGAGCGCCGCGACTACGCGTGGAACTGGTCAGAGAGCGAAGGCTGGCAGTCGCAGTTTGATCAAAAAGATCTGGTCGAAGGTGAGCAGATCCTGAATCTGGCCGCGGACGAGACCGGCAAAGTGAGCTTCCCGGTTGAGTGGGGCTCTTATCGTCTGGAGGTCAAAGCCCCGAACGAGACGGTCAGCAGCCTGCGCTTCTGGGCCGGTTATAGCTGGCAGGATAACAGCGACGGCACGGGCGCCGCCCGCCCGGATCGCGTCACGATGAAGCTGGATAAGCCGACCTATCAGCCGGGGGACACCATCAAGCTGCACATTGCCGCCCCGGCGGCAGGGAAAGGCTATGCGATGATCGAATCCAGCGAAGGACCGCTGTGGTGGAAAGAGATCGACGTCCCGGCAGAAGGGCTGGAGATGACTATCCCGGTGGATAAAGCCTGGAAGCGTCACGACCTTTACCTCTCCACGCTGGTGGTACGCCCGGGAGACAAATCCAAATCGGCAACGCCAAAACGCGCGGTGGGCTTACTGCACCTGCCGATGGGGGATGAAAACCGCCGTCTGAACCTGGCGCTGGAAAACCCGCCAAAAATGCGACCTAACCAGACGCTGACCGTCAAAGTGAAAGCCAGCGTGAAAGAGGGCGCTGCACCGCAAAAAGTGAATGTGCTGGTGTCGGCGGTGGACAGCGGGGTGTTGAACATTACTGACTATGTGACGCCCGATCCGTGGCAGGCGTTCTTCGGCCAGAAGCGCTACGGCGCGGATATCTACGATATTTACGGCCAGGTGATTGAAGGCCAGGGCCGACTGGCGTCGCTGCGCTTTGGCGGCGATGGCGATGAACTTAAACGCGGCGGCAAGCCGCCGGTGAATCATGTCACCATTATCGCGCAACAGGCGCAGCCGGTGACGCTGGATGCCAACGGCGAAGGCACCGTCTCGTTACCGATTGGTGACTTCAACGGCGAGCTGCGCCTGATGGCACAGGCCTGGACAGAGGACGATTTTGGCAGCAGTGAAAGCAAAATTATTGTCGCCGCGCCGGTCATCACCGAGCTGAATACCCCGCGCTTCCTGGCAAGCGGTGATAACGCCAGGCTGACGCTGGATCTGACCAACCTTACCGACCAGCCGCAAACCCTGAATGTGGCCCTGACTGCCGGGGGTAATCTGGCACTGGAGGGGGCGCAGCCGCAGCCGGTGAAGCTGGCGGCGGGCGAGCGCAGTACGCTGTTTATTCCGGTGCGTGCACTGGACGGCTACGGCGAGGGTGAAATTGCCGCCCAGGTCAGCGGCCTCACGCTGCCGGGGGAAACCTTTGCACCGCTGCAGAAGAGCTGGAAAATTGGCGTGCGTCCGGCGTTCCCGGCACAGACCGTGAACACCGGCACGATGCTCAATCCGGGCGAAAGCTGGCATGCGCCCGTGCAGCACAGCGCTGATTTCTCACCGGCGACGCTGCAGGGGCAGCTGCTGCTCAGCGGCAAGCCGCCGCTCAACCTGGCCCGCTATATTCGTGAACTGCAGGCCTACCCGTATGGCTGCCTGGAGCAAACCGCCAGCGGACTGTTCCCGTCGCTCTATACCAACGCCGCGCAGCTGGCTGCCCTTGGCATTAAAGGCGACAGCGACGACAAGCGCCGGGCGGCGGTGGAGATCGGCATCTCCCGCCTGCTGCAGATGCAGCGCAGCGACGGTGGATTTGCCCTGTGGGATAAAAACGGTCCGGAAGAGTACTGGCTGACCGCCTACGTTACCGATTTCCTGGTACGTGCGGGGGAGCAAGGTTACAGCGTGCCTGCTGAAGCCATTAACAATGCGAATACCCGCCTGCTGCGCTACCTGCAGGATCCTGGCATGATTTCCGTTCGTTACAGCGAAGAGACGCAGGCCAGCAAGTTTGCCGTGCAGGCGTATGCCGCGCTGGTGCTGGCGCGTCAGCAAAAAGCACCTCTGGGTGCGCTGCGCGAGATCTGGGAGCGACACGGCCAGGCCAAATCCGGCCTGCCGGTGATGCAGCTGGGGCTGGCACTGAAGCTAATGGGCGATGCGCCGCGCAGCCAGCAGGCGCTGGATCTGGCGATCAAAACTCCGCGCAGCGAGTCGCAAGGGTGGATGGCCGATTACGGCAGCCCGCTTCGCGACAACGCGATGATGCTCAGCCTGCTGGAAGAGAACAAGCTGCTGCCGGATGCGCAAAACACGCTGCTGAACACTCTGTCGCAACAGGCATTCAGCCAGCGCTGGCTATCAACCCAGGAGAGCAATGCCCTGTTCCTCGCGGGCCGTTCCCTGCAGACCCTTTCCGGGGCGTGGCAGGCGACGACCAGCCTCGCGGACGGTGGGCTGCGCGGTGACAAACCGCAGGTGCAAAACCTGAATGCCGACCAGTTGGCCGCCCTGGAGGTGACCAATACCGGCTCCGCGCCGCTGTGGGTGCGCCTCGACAGCAGCGGATACCCACAATCCGCGCCGCAGCCCGCCTCCAGTGTGCTGAAAATCGACCGCCAGTTCCTCGCAACCGACGGCAGCAGCAGGTCGCTCTCCTCGCTGAAGAGCGGCGAGCTGGTGCTGGTCTGGCTGGAGGTGTCGGCCAGCCAGAACGTACCGGATGCGCTGGTGGTGGATCTGCTGCCTGCCGGGCTAGAGCTGGAAAACCAGAACCTCGCCAGCAGCAGCGCCAGCCTGCAGGAGAGCGGGGCTGAAGTGCAGAACCTGCTCAACCAGATGCAGCAGGCGGATATCCAGCATATGGAGTTCCGCGACGATCGCTTTGTGGCCGCCGTGCCGGTCAACGAAGGCCAGCCGGTGACGCTGGTGTATCTGGCGCGCGCCGTTACGCCGGGAACCTATAGAGTCCCGGTGCCGATGGTGGAATCGATGTACGTTCCGCAGTGGCGGGCAACAGGTGCGGCCAGCGGCCCGTTGATTGTCGTGCCGTAACGTGTGGGGTTTACGTCTGATGCGCGCCCGCTGGCTGTGGCTGGTGGGCGCGCTGCTTATGCTAGGGGGAATGGTGGTCGCGGCCGATCGCCTGTGGCCGCTGCCGTTGCAGGAGGTCAATCCCGCTCGGGTGGTGGTGGATGAAAACGGTACCCCGCTATGGCGATTTGCCGACCGGGAGGGCATCTGGCGCTATCCGGTCACCATCGAAGAGGTCTCTCCTCGCTATCTTGAGGCGTTGATTCAGTACGAGGATCGCTGGTTCTGGCAACATCCCGGGGTGAACCCGTTCTCTGTGCTGCGCGCGGCCTGGCAGGATCTGCGCGCCGGTAAGGTGATTTCTGGCGGCAGTACCCTCACCATGCAGGTGGCTCGCCTGTTGGATCCCCATCCCCGCACGCTTGGCGGCAAAGTGCGTCAGCTCTGGCGGGCGGCACAGCTGGAATGGCATCTGTCCAAACGCGAGATCCTCACCCTCTATCTCAACCGTGCCCCGTTTGGCGGTACTTTACAGGGGGTAGGGGCGGCAAGCTGGGTCTATTTGGGCAAAGCGCCCGCGCAGCTAAGTTACTCCGAAGCCGCGCTGCTGGCCGTCCTGCCGCAGGCCCCGAGTCGCCTGCGACCGGATCGCTGGGCGCAGCGTGCAGAAGCGGCGCGTAATAAAGTTCTCGACAGGATGGCCTCCCAGGGCGTCTGGGAAGCAAGCCAGGTCCGCGAGTCACGGGAAGAGCCGGTCTGGCTGGCACCCCGGCAAATGCCGCAGCTGGCACCGCTGTTTTCGCGCATGATGCTGGGGAAAAGCCGGGACAGCAAAGTGGTTACTACCCTGGATGCCACCCTGCAGCGTCAGCTCGAGGAGCTGGCCCTCAACTGGAAGTCACGTTTAGCCCCGCGCAGCTCGCTGGCGATGATCGTCGTGGATCACACCAACATGAAAGTGCGCGGCTGGGTCGGATCCGTCGACATTCATGACGACACCCGGTTCAGCCATGTGGATATGGTCGCCGCGATCCGATCCCCGGGATCGGTGCTGAAGCCGTTTATCTATGGCCTGGCGATGGATGACGGGCTGATCCACCCGGCATCGCTGCTGCAGGATGTGCCCCGGCGGACGGGCGATTACCGTCCCGGCAACTTCGACAGCGGTTTTCACGGGCCAGTTGGCATGAGCGAAGCGCTGGTGCGCTCGCTGAACCTGCCTGCCGTTCAGGTGCTGGAGGCCTACGGGCCGAAAAAATTTGCCGGTATGCTGCGTAACGCTGGCCTCCCGCTGCTGCTTCCGCCGGGTGCCCAGCCAAATCTCTCTCTGATTTTGGGCGGCGCCGGGGCACGTCTGGAGGATATCGCTGCCGCCTATAGCGCCTTCGCCCGTCACGGCAGGGCGGGCAAGCTGCGCCTGCAGCCCGATGACCCGCTGCTTGAACGCCCGTTGCTGTCGCCGGGCGCGGCGTGGATTATTCGTCGTATTCTGGCGAATGAGGCGCAACCGCTGCCGGACAGCGCACTGACCCAGGTGGTACCGTTGGCGATCAAAACCGGTACCAGCTATGGCTATCGTGATGCCTGGGCGATAGGACTGAATGCGCGCTACGTGATTGGCATCTGGACCGGCAGGCCTGACGGCACTCCGGTGGCCGGGCAGTTTGGCTTTGCCAGCGCCGTGCCGCTGCTCAATCAGGTGAACAACCTGCTGCAGTCGCGCTCGGCGGTGGACGAGGCGCGTCTGCCTCGCGACCCGCGCCCGCCATCCGTGGGGCGCGGCGTGATTTGCTGGCCGGGCGGGCAATCGCTGCCGGAAGGGGATACCAACTGCCGCAGGCGGCTCGCGACCTGGCTGCTGGACGGCAGCCAGCCGCCGACCTTACTGCTGCCGGAGCAGGAGGGCATTCGCGGCATTCGCTTTCCCGTCTGGTTGGATAACGCCGGTCAACGTGTCGCCCCCGACTGCCCGGCGGCGAAAGAGACCACCGTCGAGGTCTGGCCGCTGCCGCTGGAGCCGTGGCTGCCGCAGGCGGAAAGGCGGGCGGTACGGATCCCGCCCGCGTCCCAGATCTGCCCGCCGCTGAGTCAGGCTTTCCCGGCGCCGCTGATTCTCTCGGGGATTCGGGAAGGGGCGGTTATCAGGCGTCTGCCGGGTGAATCGCAGGTCTCCTTACCCCTGATCGCCAGCGGCAGCGACGGCGTGCGCTGGTGGTTTCTCAATGGCGAACCGCTGAACGGGCAGGGACGGGCGTTTACGCTGCGGCTCGACAGGGCAGGTGAGTATCAACTGCTGGTTATGGATGAGGCGGGACAGGTGGCAACGGTGAGCTTTTTGCTGCAATAACCCGTTGGAATAAGAGAAAACACGATTCAGCGCCGATCTGTTGTTAATAATCGTCTTATTTTAAAAAAATGTTACATACATCCATAGGCAATGGCGGGAATGCTCATTATAATCCGCGCCATATTTCGCAGTTATGCAAAACAACAGAACAAATCACAGAGGTTATCATGGCTATTGAACGTACTTTTTCCATCATCAAACCAAACGCGGTGGCAAAAAACGTTATTGGCAGCATCTTTGCTCGCTTTGAAGCGGCAGGGTTCCAGATTGTCGGTACCAAAATGTTGCATCTGACCGTTGAGCAGGCGCGCGGTTTCTATGCTGAACACGACGGTCGTCCTTTCTTTGATGGCCTGGTTGAGTTCATGACCTCTGGCCCAATCGTGGTATCCGTTCTGGAAGGCGAAAACGCCGTTCAGCGTCACCGCGATCTGCTGGGTGCAACCAACCCGGCTAACGCCCTGGCGGGTACCCTGCGCGCTGACTACGCAGACAGCTTCACCGAGAACGGCACCCACGGTTCCGACTCCCTGGAATCTGCTGCCCGCGAAATCGCTTTCTTCTTCGCTGAAGGCGAAGTGTGTGCCCGTAAGCGCTAATCGCGCGGGTTTACACTTTATTTCGTAAATGCCACGTGCAGACGTGGCATCCCTGCGCCAGACTTTGTACAATGCAACGCCCCGGATGAGCCAACTGCTTTCCGGGGCGTTTCTTTTTAACCCTCCAGGGGCCATAACGTGTAACAACGAGGCCGGAATCTATTATGTCTGAATTAGTAAACACCTCCGAAGTCGTCATTCCTGTCGTTGCGAATAAAAACGGTAAAATCAACCTGCTGGATCTGAACCGTCAGCAGATGCGCGAGTTCTTCCTCGAGATGGGTGAGAAGCCGTTTCGTGCCGATCAGGTGATGAAATGGATGTATCACTATTGCAGCGATGACTTTGATGACATGACTGACATCAACAAAGTTCTGCGCAATAAGCTGAAAGAAGTGGCTGAAATTCGCGCCCCGGAAGTGGTGGAAGAGCAGCGTTCAAGCGACGGCACCATCAAATGGGCGATTGCCGTGGGCGATCAGCGCGTTGAAACCGTCTATATCCCGGAAGAAGACCGCGCCACGCTGTGCGTCTCCTCTCAGGTAGGTTGTGCGCTGGAGTGTAAATTCTGCTCGACGGCGCAGCAGGGCTTTAACCGTAACCTGCGTGTGTCGGAAATTATCGGCCAGGTCTGGCGCGCGGCGAAAATCGTCGGTGCGGCGAAAGTGACCGGCACCCGTCCGATTACCAACGTGGTAATGATGGGGATGGGCGAACCGCTGCTGAACCTGACGAACGTGGTACCGGCGATGGAAATCATGCTGGATGACTTCGGTTTTGGTCTCTCCAAACGCCGCGTGACCCTGTCCACCTCAGGCGTTGTCCCTGCGCTGGATAAGCTGGGCGACATGATTGACGTGGCGCTGGCGATCTCTCTGCATGCACCGAATGATGCGATTCGTGATGAAATCGTGCCAATCAACAAGAAGTACAATATCGAGACTTTCCTGAACTCGGTGCGGGGCTACATTTCGAAGTCCAACGCTAATCAGGGTCGCGTCACCATTGAGTACGTCATGCTGGATCATATTAATGACGGCACCGATCATGCGCATGAGCTGGCCGCACTGTTAAAAGATACGCCGTGTAAGATCAACCTGATCCCATGGAACCCGTTCCCGGGCGCGCCGTATGGCCGTAGCTCTAACAGCCGTATCGATCGCTTCTCCAAGGTGCTGATGGATTATGGATTTACCACCATCGTACGTAAAACCCGCGGCGACGATATTGATGCCGCCTGTGGTCAGCTGGCGGGCGAGGTTATCGACCGTACCAAGCGTACGTTGCGTAAGCGTATGCAGGGTGAGACGATCGACGTCAAGACCGTGTGATTTTTATGCGGCCGCGGGGCGTTATCCGCACCCTGGCCGCTGATTACACGAATAAAAAGTCAAAGCACTGTGCTATGAATAATAATTACGGTGCGTTTTTTATGACTTTAAGGCAGTATGTAGCGACGCAACAACAGTTTAGCCTCACTGATGAGCCGGTTCTGTCAAACGAAAAGCTGACAGTTTTGAGCTGCTTTACTAAGGTTAACTGACCAGAAGTTTCGCGGTGCAGGCGCATTGTGATTCACCGGCGCCTGGATCCTCAATTCTCACGTACCAGTAGTTGTAGCGAATGAATACTGAAGCCACTCACGACCAAAATGCAGCACTTTCCACTGGCGTTCGTCTTCGCAACGCCCGTGAACAACTCGGCCTGAGTCAGCAAACCGTTGCTGAACGCCTGTGCCTGAAGGTTTCCACGGTCCGCGATATTGAAGAGGATAAGGCTCCTGCCGATCTTGCTTCGACGTTTCTGCGTGGTTATATCCGCTCTTATGCGAAACTGGTGCATATTCCTGAAAATGAACTGCTGCCGATGATGGAAAAGCAGGCACCTGTCAGACCGGCGAAAGTTGCGCCGATGCAAAGTTTTTCGCTGGGCAAACGCCGTAAAAAACGTGATGGCTGGCTGATGAGCTTTACCTGGCTGGTACTGTTTGTCGTGATCGGCCTGACGGGCGCCTGGTGGTGGCAAAACCACAAAGCGCAGCAGGAAGAGATCACCACCATGGCCGATCAGTCCACCGCCGAGCTGAATGGCTCGGCGGGTGACGGCGCCCAGAGCATCCCCCTGAACACTGACACCGCCGCAACCGCCAGCGAACCGCAGGTACCTGCGAGCAATATGCCGGATGCGGCCACGGCGCAAAACAACGCGCCTGTTGCCGGACAGACCGCGCAAGCGCCTGCCGACAACGCGGTTGTGTCGCCTTCTCAAGCTAACGTCGAGACCGCACCCGCGGTCACGGCGGATAACGCCGTTCAGCCACTGCCAGCCGATCCGGCTGGCGTGTCTGCTGCCCCTACAGATCCGAACGCGCTGGTGATGAACTTCTCTGCCGATTGCTGGCTTGAAGTGACCGACGCGACCGGTAAAAAACTGTTCAGCGGTCTGCAGCGTAAAGATGGCAGTTTAAATCTGGCAGGCCAGGCGCCGTACAAGCTCAAAATTGGTGCTCCTTCAGCGGTGCAGATCCAGTTTCAGGGAAAACCTGTCGATCTGAGCCGTTTTATCAGAACTAACCAGGTTGCGCGTCTGACCCTCAATGCCGAACAATCAGCAGCACAGTAACAGTCAGGCAACGCGGGAGATTTTTCATGCATAACCAGGCTCCTATTCCACGTAGAAAATCGAAACGTATTTACGTCGGAAATGTGCCGATTGGCGATGGTGCTCCTATCGCCGTTCAGTCAATGACCAACACCCGTACCACAGATGTGGCGGCGACGGTCAATCAGATCAAAGCGTTAGAACGCGTTGGCGCAGACATCGTTCGCGTCTCCGTGCCGACAATGGATGCGGCAGAAGCGTTCAAACTTATCAAACAGCAGGTCTCTGTTCCGCTGGTTGCCGATATTCACTTCGACTACCGGATCGCCCTCAAAGTGGCGGAATACGGTGTAGATTGCCTGCGTATTAACCCCGGCAATATCGGCAGTGAAGAGCGTATCCGCGCGGTCGTCGATTGTGCCCGCGACAAAAATATTCCCATCCGTATCGGCGTGAACGCCGGTTCTCTGGAAAAAGATCTGCAGGAAAAGTATGGCGAGCCGACGCCTCAGGCGCTGCTGGAATCCGCCATGCGCCATGTGGATCATCTCGATCGCCTGAACTTCGATCAGTTCAAAGTCAGCGTCAAAGCCTCTGATGTCTTCCTGGCCGTCGAGTCCTATCGTCTGCTGGCGAAGCAGATCGATCAGCCCCTGCACCTGGGGATTACCGAAGCCGGTGGCGCCCGCAGCGGTGCGGTGAAATCGGCTATTGGCCTTGGTCTGCTGCTCAACGAAGGCATTGGTGACACCCTGCGCGTTTCGCTGGCAGCCGATCCGGTCGAAGAGATCAAAGTCGGTTTTGATATTTTGAAGTCGCTGCGCATTCGTGCCCGCGGCATTAACTTCATCGCCTGTCCGACCTGTTCGCGCCAGGAGTTTGATGTTATTGGCACGGTCAATGCCCTCGAGCAGCGTCTGGAAGATATCATCACCCCGATGGATATCTCGATTATCGGTTGTGTGGTGAACGGTCCGGGTGAAGCGCTGGTCTCAACGCTGGGCGTCACCGGTGGCAACAAGAAAAGTGGTCTCTATGAAGATGGCGTCCGCAAAGATCGTCTGGATAATAACGACATGATCGATCAGCTTGAAGCCCGCATCCGCGCCAAAGCAGCGATGCTGGATGAAGCGAAGCGCATCAGCGTGCAACAACTGGAAAAATAACGTGATGGGAAGCGGTGTGCTTCCTGTGTATGATTGAACCCTTCGGTTAATGAACCCCAGGGTTCATTTTTGTCTATAGAAAGAGAACAAACGTGGCAAAGAACATTCAAGCCATTCGCGGCATGAACGATTACCTGCCTGGCGAGACCGCCATCTGGCAACGCATTGAAGGCACCCTCAAGCAGGTGCTCGGCAGCTACGGTTACAGTGAAATCCGTTTGCCGATTGTAGAGCAGACCCCGTTATTCAAACGCGCCATCGGTGAAGTCACCGACGTGGTTGAAAAAGAGATGTATACCTTTGAGGACCGCAACGGCGACAGCCTGACCCTGCGTCCGGAAGGTACGGCGGGCTGTGTACGCGCCGGCATCGAGCATGGTCTCCTGTACAATCAGGAGCAGCGCCTGTGGTATATCGGTCCAATGTTCCGCCACGAACGTCCGCAGAAAGGACGCTATCGTCAGTTTAACCAGCTGGGTGTGGAAGTGTTTGGTCTGCAAGGACCGGATATCGACGCCGAGCTGATTATGCTCACCGCCCGCTGGTGGCGTGCGCTGGGCATTTCAGAACACGTTACGCTGGAGCTGAACTCCATCGGTTCCCTGGACGCGCGCGCGAACTACCGTGATGCGCTGGTTGCGTTCCTGGAACAGCATCAGGACAAGCTGGACGAAGACTGCAAACGTCGCATGTACAGCAACCCGCTGCGCGTGCTGGATTCCAAAAACCCGGACGTGCAGGCACTGCTGAACGATGCGCCAGCGCTGGGCGATTATCTGGATGAAGAATCCCGTGAACACTTCGCCGGTCTGTGCAAGCAGCTGGAAGCCGCAGGCATTGCCTATACGGTGAACCAGCGTCTGGTACGTGGCCTGGACTACTACAACCGCACCGTGTTTGAGTGGGTTACCACCAGCCTCGGTTCGCAGGGTACGGTCTGTGCGGGCGGTCGTTACGACGGCCTGGTCGAACAGTTAGGCGGTCGCGCTGCACCGGCGGTTGGCTTTGCGATGGGTCTTGAACGACTTGTTTTGTTAGTTCAGGCAGTTAATCCGGAATTTAAAGCCGATCCTGTTGTCGATATATACCTGGTGGCCTCAGGCGCGGAAACGCAGTCTGCGGCAATGCAGCTTGCCGAACGCGTGCGCGATGCGCTGCCGGACGCTAAGCTGATGACCAACCATGGCGGCGGCAACTTTAAAAAACAGTTTGCGCGTGCCGATAAATGGGGCGCGCGTGTCGCACTGGTACTTGGCGAGTCAGAAGTGGCTAACGGCGAAGTAGTAGTGAAAGATCTGCGCTCTGGTGAGCAAACAACGGTAACGCAGGATGGCGTTGCGGCGCACTTGCGCACTCTACTGGGCTAAGGAGAAAGACTGCGTGGAAATGTACGAGAACGAAAACGACCAGGTCGACGCGATTAAACGCTTCTTTGCTGAAAACGGCAAAGCGCTGGCTGTCGGGGTGGTTTTAGGTATTGGCGCGCTGATGGGCTGGCGTTACTGGAACAGTCATCAGGTCGATTCTGCGCGCGGTTCCTCTTTACAGTATGAAAATACGGTGAGCGCCATTCGTGCCGATCAGCCGGAATCGCTGGCAGCGGCAGAGAAATTTGCGGCAGAAACCAAAAACACCTATGGTGCGCTGGCTTCGCTCGAAGTGGCTCAGCAGTTCGTGGATAAAAACGAGCTGGATAAAGCGGCAGCGCAGCTGCAGCAGGGGCTGGCCGCAACGAAAGACGCCAACCTCAAAGCGGTGATTAACCTGCGTCTCGCCCGTATTCAGGTTCAGCAGAAAAAGACTGATGAAGCCCTGAAAACGCTGGAGACCGTGAAAGGTGAAGGTTTTGCCTCGATTGTGGCCGACTTGCGCGGTGAAGCACTGCTCAGCAAGGGCGACAAACAAGGCGCGCGCAGCGCATGGGAAGCGGGCGTGAAAAGCAACGCCTCACCTGCGCTGAGCGAAATGATGCAGATGAAAATAAATAATTTGTCCGTCTGAGAGGGACCCAATGCAATTGCGTAAATTACTTCTGCCAGGACTGCTTTCCGTTACGTTATTGAGTGGCTGTTCACTGTTCAGTGGCGAAGAAGATATTGTCACCATGTCACCGCTGCCAACGGTTGAAAATCAGTTTGCACCGTCCACTGCCTGGAGCACTTCCGTCGGCAGTGGTATTGGTGATTTTTATTCCAACCTGCATCCGGCGTTTGCGGACAGCGTGGTCTACGCTGCTGACCGTAAAGGCACCGTTAAAGCGGTGAATGCGGATGACGGCAAAGAAGTGTGGTCGATTAACCTCGCTGAAAAAAGCGGCTGGATCTCCCGCTCGCCTGCACTGCTCTCCGGCGGTCTGGCTGTGGCTGGCGGCCATGTGTACGTGGGCAGCGAGAAGGCCCAGGTCTATGCCCTTAACACCAGCGATGGCTCCGTTGCGTGGCAAACCCGCGTGGCGGGCGAAGCCCTTTCACGTCCGGTTGTCAGCGACGGCATGGTGCTGATTCATACCGCCAACGGTCAGCTGCAGGCGTTGAATGAAGCTGACGGTGCGGTGAAGTGGACCGTTAACCTGGATATGCCTGCACTCTCCCTGCGCGGCGAATCTGCCCCGGCTACCGCGTTTGGTGCGGCCGTTGTGGGTGGCGATAACGGTCGCGTCAGCGCCGTATTGATGCAGCAGGGGCAGCTGATTTGGCAGCAGCGTATCTCTCAGGCAACCGGTCCGACCGAAATCGACCGTCTGAGCGATGTGGATACCACGCCGGTCATTGCCAATGGCGTTGTGTATGCGCTGGCCTATAATGGCAACCTGACGGCGATGGATCTGCGTAGCGGCCAGGTCATGTGGAAACGCGAGCTGGGTTCAGTCAATGATTTCGTGGTTGAAGGTAACCGCATCTTCCTGGTTGACCAGAACGATCGCCTGCTGGCGCTCAGCACCGACGGTGGCGTGACGCTGTGGACGCAAAGCGATCTGCTGCACCGCCTGCTGACCGCACCGGTGCTGTATAACGGCAGCCTGGTGGTGGGTGATAGCGAAGGCTACATGCACTGGGTTGACCCGACCAACGGTCGCTTTGTCGCGCAGGAAAAAGTCGACAGCTCTGGGTTCCTGACCGAACCGGTAGTGGCTGACGGCAAACTGCTGATTCAGGCAAAAGACGGCACGCTGTACGCGATCACGCGTTAATCACAGCGGTTGTAGTATACTCAACGGCTCCTGTTGCTTCAGGGGCCGTTTTGATTTTTTAAAAAACGCCGCAAACGCGACGTGATATCGAATTTTATGAGGCTTTAATCATGGTACCTGTGGTCGCGCTTGTCGGGCGCCCGAACGTTGGAAAATCCACTCTGTTTAACCGTTTAACACGCACCCGAGATGCGCTGGTTGCGGATTTCCCGGGGCTCACGCGTGACCGTAAGTACGGTCGTGCAGAAGTGGAAGGTCGCGAGTTCATCTGTATCGATACCGGTGGTATCGACGGTACAGAAGACGGCGTCGAAACCCGCATGGCGGAACAATCCCTGCTGGCAATTGAAGAGGCAGACATTGTGCTGTTTATGGTTGATGCGCGCGCGGGCCTGATGCCTGCGGATACCGCCATCGCCAAGCACCTGCGCTCGCGTGAAAAAGCCACCTTCCTGGTTGCCAACAAAACTGACGGCATCGATGCCGATCAGGCGATGGCGGACTTCTGGTCGCTTGGTCTGGGTGATATCTACCCGATCGCCGCGTCTCACGGTCGTGGCGTCACCAGCCTGCTGGAAACCGCTCTGCTGCCGTTCGTGGACGAGATCAACCCGCCGGAAGAAATCGATGAAGATGCGGCCTACTGGGCGCAGTTCGAAGCCGATCAAGCCGGCGCTGAGGGCGTAGAAGAGCCTGAAGACGACTTCAATCCGCAGGATCTGCCGATCAAGCTGGCCATCGTTGGTCGTCCGAACGTCGGGAAGTCCACACTGACAAACCGTATCCTCGGTGAAGATCGCGTCGTCGTTTACGACATGCCGGGTACCACCCGCGACAGCATCTACATCCCGATGGAACGTGACGAGCGTGAATATATTCTGATCGATACTGCCGGGGTGCGTAAGCGCGGCAAAATCACCGATGTGGTTGAAAAATTCTCGGTGATCAAAACCCTGCAGGCGATTGAAGACGCCAACGTGGTGATGCTGGTGATTGACGCCCGTGAAGGCATCTCTGACCAGGACCTCTCGCTGCTGGGCTTTATCCTCAACAGCGGACGCTCGCTGGTTATCGTCGTCAATAAGTGGGACGGCCTGAGTAATGAAGTGCGTGAGCAGGTCAAAGAGATGCTGGACTTCCGTCTGGGCTTTATCGACTTTGCCCGCGTGCACTTTATCTCTGCTCTGCACGGCAGCGGCGTAGGTAACCTGTTTGAATCCGTACGCGAAGCCTACGACTGCTCCACCCGTCGTGTCGGTACCGCGATGCTGACCCGCATCATGACCATGGCGGCAGAGGATCATCAGCCACCGCTGGTGCGCGGTCGTCGCGTGAAGCTGAAATATGCCCACGCCGGGGGTTATAACCCGCCAATCGTGGTTATCCACGGTACCCAGGTGAAGGATCTGCCGGATTCTTACAAACGCTATCTGATGAACTACTTCCGTAAATCACTGGAAGTGATGGGTACGCCTATCCGCATCCAGTTCAAGGAAGGGGAAAACCCGTTTGCTGGCAAACGTAACACCCTTACGCCGAACCAAATGCGTAAGCGTAAGCGTTTGATTAAACACATTAAGAAAAGCAAGTAATCCTTGCTGATGCTGGAAAGCTCGCGCCTGTCGCGGGCTTTTTTTATGTCCGTAGCTGATAAATAATGTTGGCTACGACATTGAAACAAACGAGGTAGGCACATGCAGATTGGCTTTGTCGGGCTGGGCGCGGTGGTGGAAACGGCGTACTTACCCGCATTACAAAACACTTTCGGTCCTTCACTTTCATGTGTTGGATTTGATATCCAGCCCGAGAGGACGCTGGCGGGCGTCACACGCTGTGCTTCGCTGGACGAGCTGCTTGCACAGCCCCTGGATACGCTGTTTATCACCACAGCATCGCTGCAGCACCTTGAGGTGCTTGAGCAGGCGGTTAACGCCTCTATTGCGCGCATTGTTGTGGAAAAACCGATTGTCGCCACGCTTTCACAGATTGCGACCCTGAAAAACCTGCTGGCAGCGCCCGACGTTGCAGGCCGCGTGCTGGCCCTCGATCACTGGATGGCACGCCTCGGCACGGTGCAGCTGGCGCTGATTGATTCTTTATCCGGGATCGTCAAAATCGAAGGGTTTCTTCAGGAGCCGAGCGGCTTCAACGCCGCGGGGGAGCCCATCGCACTGAACTTTGCCACCGGTGAGCCGGATACGCGGACGCTTCGCCATCCTGACGGTGTGATTCTGGATATCGGGACGCATGTGCTGGCAATGCTGCGTGAAACGACGCGCTATCTGGGCGGTAACGACGAGATGAGCCTGCAGGTTATCACCGCCAAAGACCGGCTGGGGCAGGATATTGCGAAAGGTGACCTGATCACAGCAGAAGGCGAGGCGCACCTTCAGGGCCGGATTTGCGGCGCGCCGGTGGATATCTGGCTGAATAAATATGCGGGCCCGTCAGGCGGGCAAAAAGGACTCCGGCTGTACCTGCGCGATGGCAGGATCATCAGCCACGACAGACGCGGCACAGAAGATGTGCTGGAGCTGATTGAGGGCGAGGACATTCAACGCTGGCACATTCCCGGCACGATCTACGCCCACTGTCTGGCGGAACATATTCTGGGGGCAAAAAGTCTGTTTGAACGCGAGCCAGAGGAGGTGCCGCGCACGACCCGGCGCAGGCTGGAAGAGGTCGAACTGCTGCTGAGCTTACAACAGCAGCTGCGTGGCCCGCACTGAGCGCATCGTGTAAAATCAACGTAGTAATGAATTTTCAGAGAAGGAGTCACCATGTCGATTACCTGTCCGGACTGCCAGGCACCGCTGACACCGCAAAACGGCCTGGCCCACTGCGATACCTGCAATAAGGATATCCCCCTGGAGCCGCGCTGCCCGGAGTGCCACAAGCCACTCCAGGTGTTAAAAGCCTGCGGTGCGGTCGATTACTTTTGCCAGAATGGCCACGGATTGATTTCGAAAAAACGCGTGGAATTTGTGCCGGTTTAAACCGGCTTTTTCTTGCGCGTTTTTTTGGCGGGGGTGACGCCTTTTACTTCGCTCTCGACCCAACCGTCGGCCAACCGGGTGGTGAGCCTATCCCCGGCTTTAACCTGTTTGGTCTGCTTTAACACGCTGCCGTCGGTAGCGGTAGTGACGCTGTAGCCGCGCGCCAGCGTGGAGAGTGGGCTGACGGCTTCCAGATGGGTGACCGCATTGCCAAAACGCTCGCGCGTGGCGCCCAGGCGCGCGCGCAGGTTATCGGCAAGACGATATTCCAGCTGTTGGATCCGCGTTTGCGCGCGATAAATACGTGGCTGCGGGTTGTGCTGATTCAGGCGCAGGGTAGTGCGCTGCTGGCGCTGTCCCGCCCGTTTAAGCTGATTGTCGACCGCGAGGTTCATTCGCTGACGCAGACGTTCCAGCACCGTTTGCTGACGCGCCAGACGCAGCTGGGGATGTTGTTGCTGCAGGCGATGGTAAAGCTGGGTAAAACGCCGCGTGCGGTTGGCGAGAAAATAGTCCATCGCCATTTCCAGGCGCTGCTGGCCGTTCTGAATCTGGCGCAGCAACTCCTGCTGGTTGCGGCTCACCACTTCGGCGGCGGCTGACGGCGTCGGCGCGCGCAGGTCAGCAACAAAATCGGCGATGGTGACGTCCGTTTCGTGCCCGACGGCGCTGACTACCGGAATAAGGCTGGCGAAAATCGCCCGCGCCACGCGCTCATCGTTAAAACTCCACAGATCTTCCAGCGAACCGCCGCCGCGCCCGACGATCAGGACATCACACTCCTTGCGTGCGTTAGCCAGCGCAATGGCGCGAACGATTTGCCCCGGAGCGTCTTCGCCCTGAACCGCCGTCGGGTAGATGATGATCGGCAGGGAAGGGTCGCGGCGTTTCAGCACGTGCAGAATGTCATGCAGCGCGGCACCGGTTCTGGAGGTGATCACCCCAATGCAGCGAGCAGGGGAGGGAAGCGGTTTTTTGTACTGCTGATCGAACAGACCCTCTGCTGCCAGCGTTGTCTTTAGCTGCTCGTATTTCTGCTGCAGCAGGCCTTCGCCCGCGGGCTGCATGCTTTCGACAATGATTTGATAATCACCGCGCGGCTCGTACAGGGTGATATTGGCGCGTACCAGCACCTGCTGCCCGTGCTGAGGGCGGAACGTCACCCGACGATTGCTGTTGCGGAACATCGCGCAGCGTACCTGGGCGTTGTCATCCTTCAGCGTAAAATACCAGTGGCCGGACGATGGCTGCGTGAAATTGGAAATTTCACCGCTGATCCAAACCTGTCCCATTTCCTGCTCAAGCAGCAAACGAACCGTTTGATTAAGGCGGCTAACGGTAAAAATTGAGGGGGTCTGAGAGGATAACATGTGAGCGAGATCAAATTTTAAATCAGCAAGTTATTCAGTCGATAGTAACCCGCTGAGACACGATCGCAAGCATTTTTTATAAAAAAGTGTAGATGCAATCGGTTACGCTCTGTATAATGCCACGGCAATATTTAACCATCCAGGTCAGAGATATTGCCCATGCTACGTATCGCTAAAGAAGCACTGACGTTTGACGACGTCCTCCTTGTTCCCGCTCACTCCACCGTTCTGCCGAATACTGCCGACCTCAGCACGCAGTTGACTAAAACCATTCGTTTGAACATTCCTATGCTCTCCGCGGCAATGGACACCGTGACTGAAGCGCGTCTGGCTATCGCTCTGGCGCAGGAAGGCGGCATTGGCTTTATCCATAAAAACATGTCTATCGAGCGCCAGGCGGAAGAAGTTCGCCGCGTGAAGAAGCATGAATCTGGCATCGTTTCCGACCCACAATCCGTTCTGCCAACCACTACCCTGCAGGAAGTCAAAGCCCTGACCGAGCGTAACGGTTTTGCAGGCTACCCGGTTGTGACCGCGGACAACGAACTGGTAGGCATCATTACTGGCCGTGACGTACGTTTCGTTACCGACCTCAGCCAGCCGGTCAGCGTCTACATGACCCCGAAAGAGCGTCTGGTGACCGTCCGTGAAGGCGAATCCCGCGACGTTGTCTTTGCGAAGATGCACGAAAAGCGCGTTGAGAAAGCACTGGTTGTCGACAGCGGCTTCCACCTGCGCGGCATGATCACCGTAAAAGACTTCCAGAAAGCAGAACGTAAACCGAACGCCTGTAAAGACGAGCATGGCCGTCTGCGCGTCGGTGCGGCAGTTGGCGCGGGTGCAGGCAACGAAGAGCGCGTTGATGCGCTGGTTGCGGCAGGCGTTGACGTGCTGCTGATCGACTCCTCCCACGGCCACTCCGAAGGCGTGCTGCAGCGCATTCGTGAAACCCGTGCGAAATACCCGGATCTGCAAATCATCGGCGGCAACGTGGCAACGGGCTCAGGCGCTCGCGCACTGGCTGAAGCTGGTTGCAGCGCGGTAAAAGTGGGGATCGGTCCTGGCTCTATCTGTACCACCCGTATCGTAACCGGCGTAGGCGTCCCGCAGATCACCGCAGTTTCCGACGCGGTTGAAGCGCTGGAAGGTACCGGTATTCCGGTTATCGCCGACGGCGGCATCCGTTTCTCAGGCGATATCGCTAAAGCGATCGCAGCTGGAGCAGCAGCGGTGATGGTTGGCTCCATGCTGGCCGGTACCGAAGAATCCCCGGGCGAGATCGAACTGTTCCAGGGCCGTTCTTACAAATCCTATCGCGGGATGGGCTCCCTGGGCGCGATGTCCAAAGGGTCGTCTGACCGTTACTTCCAGACCGATAACGCGGCTGACAAACTGGTGCCGGAAGGGATCGAAGGCCGTGTGGCGTATAAAGGCTACCTGAAAGAGATCATTCACCAGCAGATGGGCGGCCTGCGTTCCTGTATGGGTCTGACCGGCTGTGGTACCATCGACCTGCTGCGTACTAAAGCGGAATTTGTACGTATCAGCGGTGCGGGTATTCAGGAAAGTCACGTTCACGACGTGACCATCACCAAAGAGTCCCCGAACTACCGCATGGGCTCCTGATAATTTCCACGCCCGGCTTTATGCCGGGCGATTTTGTTTCACTTGCCTCGGAATTAGCGTCAATGACGGAAAATATTCATAAACATCGCATTCTTATCCTCGATTTTGGTTCGCAGTACACTCAGCTGGTTGCACGTCGCGTGCGTGAACTTGGCGTTTACTGCGAGCTGTGGGCGTGGGATGTCACGGAAGCACAAATTCGCGAATTCAACCCAAGCGGCATTATTCTTTCCGGTGGCCCGGAAAGCACCACCGAGAACAACAGCCCGCGCGCGCCGCAGTATGTGTTCGAAGCCGGTGTTCCGGTATTTGGCGTCTGCTACGGCATGCAGACCATGGCGATGCAGCTGGGTGGCCACGTTGAAGCCTCTAACGAACGTGAGTTTGGCTATGCGCAGGTTGAAGTGCAGACCGACAGCGCCCTGATCCGCGGTATCGAAGATTCCCTGACCGCTGATGGCAAACCGCTGCTCGACGTATGGATGAGCCACGGCGATAAAGTCACGGCGATCCCGTCCGACTTCGTGACCGTTGCCAGCACCGAGACCTGCCCGTTTGCCATTATGGCCAACGAAGAAAAACGCTTCTACGGCGTGCAGTTCCACCCGGAAGTGACCCACACCCGTCAGGGTATGCGCATGCTGGACCGCTTCGTGCGTGACATCTGCCAGTGTGAAGCCCTGTGGACTCCGGCAAAAATCATCGACGACGCCATCGAGCGTATTCGCCAGCAGGTGGGTGATGATAAAGTCATTCTCGGCCTGTCCGGCGGCGTTGACTCCTCCGTGACCGCGATGCTACTGCACCGCGCCATCGGTAAAAACCTGACCTGCGTCTTCGTGGATAACGGCCTGCTGCGTCTGAACGAAGCTGAACAGGTTATGGACATGTTTGGCGACCACTTCGGCCTGAACATCGTTCACGTTGAAGGCGAAGAGCGTTTCCTGACTGCGCTGGCGGGCGAGAACGATCCGGAAGCGAAGCGTAAAATCATTGGCCGCGTGTTCGTGGAAGTGTTCGACGAGCAGGCGCTGCGTCTGGAAGACGTGAAGTGGCTGGCGCAGGGCACCATCTACCCGGACGTGATCGAATCGGCGGCCTCTGCCACCGGTAAAGCGCACGTCATCAAATCTCACCACAACGTGGGCGGCCTGCCGAAAGAGATGAAGATGGGTCTGGTTGAGCCGCTGCGTGAGCTGTTCAAAGACGAAGTGCGTAAGATCGGTCTGGAACTGGGCCTGCCGTACGACATGCTGTACCGTCACCCGTTCCCGGGTCCAGGTCTGGGCGTGCGCGTGCTGGGCGAAGTGAAGAAAGAGTACTGCGACCTGCTGCGTCGTGCGGACGCGATCTTCATCGAAGAGCTGCATAAAGCTGACCTGTACAACAAAGTGAGCCAGGCGTTCACCGTGTTCCTGCCCGTCCGTTCCGTGGGTGTGATGGGCGATGGCCGTAAGTACGACTGGGTTGTCTCCCTGCGTGCCGTCGAGACCATCGACTTTATGACCGCACACTGGGCGCACCTGCCGTACGATTTCTTAGGCCGCGTGTCTAACCGTATCATCAATGAAGTTAATGGCATCTCGCGTGTTGTGTATGACATCAGCGGTAAGCCACCTGCGACGATTGAGTGGGAATAACCCCTCCTGATCGCTAAACCAAGCCCTCGGAACCCTCCGGGGGCTTTTTTGTTTCCCGCTGCCCGATAAACAGCGTCACCGCCAGCCCGGCAATCACCAACGTCAGGCCCCCCGATATCCACATCGCGCCAGTGGTGCCTAACATCCTGTTCAGCCATGCATATGCCAGCGGGGAAGCCGCTGCCATCAGCTGGGCGGGGATCAGCAGCACGCCGGTGCGCCTGGCGTACTCTTCAGGCGCAAACAGCTGTAGCGGCAGAGTAGCTTTGACGATAGTCACCAGACCGTTAATCGCCCCATAGCCCAGCACAAAACCGGCTGCCGACCACAGGTAAAGCGAACTGCTCAGTCCGAGTAAAAAACAGACCGGCATCGCCAGGGCTGTTACGAGGGTCAGTCTCAGCGGGGTGAGTCCTGCGCCTGCTACCACCTCCAGAAAGCGTGCCCCGGTCTGCCCAATCCCCCATAGCATGCCGATGGCAACCGGCAGACCTGTGCTTGCGATAAATTCAGGCAGGTGCGTGGAGGTGCCGTTAGAAACAAACGTGATCAGCGCAATAAACGTTGCGTACAGCCAGCCGTTGCGTCGCGTCTTGTCATCGGCAGAGGAGGTCGGTTGGCGCTTACTCACCACCGGAAGGGTCTGGTTGGGCAGCGAGCGGGTAAGCGCCGCGCTCAGCAAACCAAACAGGGCATAGACCAGCAGCGTTTCTCGCCAGTTCATCAGTGTCAACAACGCTTCGCCCAGCGGCCAGAACACCACCGAAGCCAGCCCGCCCGCCAGCGTCACGCGGGAAATCGTTCGCCGTGCCTGCTGCCCGTAGAGATTAACCAACGCGGCGAACAGCGCGTCATACAGCGACAGGCGCATACCGATCCCGGTAACAATCCATGCGAGATACCAGCCCACCAGCGACTGACAATACGCCATCGCCACGCAGCTGGTAGCAATCAGCAGCGTACCGATCATCACCGTGCGCTGCCCGCCGATAAGCGCCAGTAAGCGGGCGACACGCGGTGACAGGGCAGCCATCACCAGCATGGCGAGCGTCAGGCCTGAATAGATCGCCGGTGACGACCAGCCGGTGTCGGCCGTTATCGCCCGGGCCAATGTTCCCGGCATATAAAATGAAATCCCCCAGTTGATAAGCTGATTACAACCGATGGTGAAGGGGAGCGCGCGAGCCAGGACAGGGGATTTCATTATCTATCATTCCGTTAGAGAGTTGTCCTGAGCATAGCCCGCGCGGTATGGTGCTGGCAGGCCTGTACGTTTATGACTGCTATAAGAGAAACTTTGCGATGACGACGCTCAATCTGGGACATCTGGCGACCTTTCGACTGGTCGTTCAGCGGGGCAGTTTTTCTGCGGCTGCGGACGTGCTGGGCCTGTCGCAGCCGGCGGTCAGTTTGCAGATCCGTCAGCTGGAGCAGTTTCTCCAGGCGCGTTTAATTGAGCGTACCGGGCGGGGGATCAAAGCCACGGCGGCCGGGCTGGCGCTGGTGACGCATGGCGAGCGCATTGAGCAGGCGGTGGATGAAGCGATCCGTTCGGTGGCCGGGTTCAGTCATGAGGTGAGCGGCACCCTCGCAATCGGCATGGGGGCGACTGCCTGCATCCATCTTTTGCCGCCGCTATTGCAGCAGCTTCGTCAGGATCACCCTCTGTTGAGGGTAGGCGTTACGACAGGCAATACCCTTGATATTGTCCGTGCGATAGAGGAGAACCGCCTCGATCTGGGTCTGGTGACGTTACCCGCGGCGGGGCCTGCGCTGGCCATTACGCCGGTGCTGGATGAAGAGTTTGTGTTTATTGCCGCTGAGGATCAGCAGGCGCAGTTCGATGCGCTGACTGCCGAGAATCTGCACCAACAGCCCTTGATCGCATTCAGTGCCGGGAGCAGCACCCGGATCATGATCGACAGTTGGTTCCAGGCCAGCGGCGTGCAGGCAGTGCCGATCATGCAATCAGGCAGTATCGAAGCCATCAAACGGATGGTATGCGTTGGGCTGGGCTACAGCATCATTCCCCGCATGGCCGTCAGCAGTGAGCAAGACCGTCAGGGATTGTGTGTGCGTTCGCTTACGCCGGTTTTACAGCATCAGCTGGCGATAGTAATGCGGCAGGATAAAATTCTGAGCAAAGGCATTAGCGAAGTGATTCGGCTATTACAAAACGTCTGATAATTGAAATCGTTACTCACTCACGCATTAATTAATTTTCGGCGAGGAAGGTTCAACGTAATCCACAGACAGGCCGGACTGTTGTGCCTGTTTTTTTTCCTGATGGTGATACCAGGCGCCGATAGAGGAATAGACAAAACGGCCAAGGAAAAAGAATAAACTGATTAGCAGTATGATACGCGTCATTCGAGTGTTAAACCGATGTCGTTTGCGCATACGTGTGGCCTGACTCACTGTGGATTTCCTGAAATACCCTGCGGGCGATGGGCTCATTAAGGCACACGGGCGCACAGGGGTCAATTATTCGTAATGTAAAATTCCGTCAACGAATAACATACTTAATGTTATGTATAATAATTAGATTATTTACGCCATTGATAATTAGCACAAAAATAGGGTTAAAAAATGTGATTATCCTACTTCGTTATTAATATGTTTGATTTAAGTCAACTATTGCTTGCCG
Source organism: Silvania hatchlandensis (assembly GCF_025564065.1). GTDB lineage: Bacteria > Pseudomonadota > Gammaproteobacteria > Enterobacterales > Enterobacteriaceae > Enterobacter > Enterobacter hatchlandensis. The sequence continues at coordinate 84,994 of NZ_JAMGZK010000036.1, forward strand.
TTGCTAACTAAAATCTTTGCTCCACATTCGTGTAATCATTTTTTGTCTGCACGGCAACGTCGTCAGGTTGGATGCCTGTCTGAACTCCCCCTGGATGAGTGGGTTAACTATGGCATCTATGACTATTTTTTCGTTCTACCAAAAACACAAAGATCGCTGGTGGGCGCTTCCGTTGATTTTGCCCGGTGCGCTGTTGCCGCTGGCGCACGCTGCCACAACCTACACGCAGATGCAGGGGAGTCTGGTAGTGCTGTATTACATGCCGCTGGCGTTGCTGCTGTCGCTGATGTTGTTCTACGGGATGGCAGCGGTCCCCGGCATCATTCTGGCGTTATTCCTGCACTATTATCCGACGATTGGCGGTTACGAAACGGCGGCAGCAATCGGCCATTTCCTGATCACGATAATCCTCAGCTGGGGGGGATACCGGATGTTTACCCCGCGGCGCAATATGATCTCCTATGGCGACGGGCAACTGATGGCGCAACGGATGATCTGGCAGATGCTCTGCCCGGCGACCCTGTTTCTGCTGTTGTTCCAGTTTGCGGTGTATCTTGGCGTCTACGAAAAACGCTTTAACCTGGCGGGCATCAGCGAGCCTGGTATCCGCGCGTTAATCAATTACCAGGGGCTGCTGGTCGGGTGTCTGACCGGGGTGCCATTTTGCTATCTGCTGATCCGCATTATCCGTCATCCTCGCTATCTGCGCAGCCTGCTGTCGCAGACCCTCCTCCAGATAGACCGTAAGGTCACGCTGGTCGAAATGGGGGTCTGGAGTCTGGTCACCGGTGCGCTGCTGGCTTTGCTGCTGTGGCCCATTAATGAGAACAGCACCATCTTTAGCACCAACTACACGCTGTCGCTCCTGATGCCGGTTATGCTCTGGGGGTCGATGCGTTTTGGCTACAGGCTGATGTCGCTTATCTGGACGCCGGTGCTGATTATCTCGATCCACTACTTCTATCGCTATATTCCCTGGACCCAGGGATATGACCTGCAGCTCACCATTACCACATCCAGCTATCTGGTCTTCACCTTTGTGGTGGTCTACATGGCCGTGCTGGCGACGCGTCAACGGGCAATCACGACTCGCGCCAGCCGACTGGCGTTTCTCGACCCGATAGTGCATATGCCGAACCTGCGCGCCCTCAGCCGCGCGCTGGGCAAAAAGCCCTGGTCGGTGCTCTGTTTCTTGCGCATGCCGGAGCTGGAAGTGCTTGGGCGCAACTACGGCGTGCTGCTGCGTATTCAGTACAAGCAGAAGCTGGCGGCGTGGCTGGGTGAATATTTGCAGCCGGATGAGTGCGTTTACCAGCTTTCGGGGCACGATCTGGTGCTCAGGCTGAATACTGAAGCGCATCAGTCGCGAATGGATGAACTGGATCAGCACATTAAACGCTTCCGCTTTTACTGGGACGGGATGCCGCTTCAGCCTCAGGTGGGAGTCAGCTACTGCTACGTCACTTCCCCGGTGGTGCATCTTTATCTGCTGCTGGGCGAGCTAAGCACGATTGCGGATCTCTCTCTGTCGACCAATCACCCGGAAAACCTGCAGCAGCGGGGTGCCATTAATTTGCAGCGCGGCCTGAAAGATAAAGTGGCGATGATGAACTGCCTGCAGCAAGCGCTGGAGAAAGACCAGTTTACCCTGATGGCTCAGCGGGTGCAGGGCGTGCGGGGCGATAACTATTATGAAGTGCTGATCCGCCTGCAAAATGACGACGGGGAACTGATATCGCCCGATACGTTTTTGCCGGTGGCGCAGGAGTTTGGCCTCTCGTCACGTATTGATCTCTGGGTACTGGAGACGACGCTGCAGTTTATGGCCGACAATCGGCAGAGCCTCCCGGCGCAGCGCTTTGCCATCAATCTGTCGCCTACATCCATCTGCCGGGCGCAGCTGCCGCTGGAGGTTAAACACCTGTTGCAAAAGTATGCGGTTGAGTCCTGGCAGCTGGTATTTGAGATCACCGAGAGCAGCAGTTTTGGTAACGCCGGGCTGGCGACTCAGACGGTCAACCAGCTGCAGCAGATGGGGTGTCGGATCGCGATTGACGATTTTGGTACCGGCTACGCCAGCTACGCACGCTTAAAAAGCGTGGATGCCGATATCCTCAAGATCGACGGCAGCTTTATTCGTAACATCGTCAGTAACAGCCTGGATTACCAGATTGTCGCCTCGATTTGCCATCTGGCGAGGATGAAGAAGATGCAGGTAGTGGCGGAATATGTCGAAAGCGAAGAGATCCGAATCGCCGTACTGGGGCTGGGGATCGATTACCTGCAGGGCTATTTGATTGGTAAACCGGAACCGCTGGAGACACTACTAAAAAATGAGGCGCTCACAAAGAGCGCCTGATGAGCAGGTTATGCGGCCACTTCCGGGGAGCGCTCTTCTTCAATTTTTAAGCACCAGCCGGTGACGGCGCTCCAGAACTGCTGTTCGCGTTCCAGATCCAGCAGCACCAGCGCGTTCTGGCTGAACCAGTCGTGCGGGAAGCTCAGGGTCCAGTGGTTGTCATCCGTCGTCAGCGTCAGCGTCGGCGGCGTGGTCGTTGCCTGACGCTGGTTGTTCAGCAGCACGCCCAGACGCAGCAGCTGGATCAGAGGCATAAACTGTTTTTTCTTAAACAGCGTAAAGCGCGGCATGTCGTCCAGCTTGACGGCTTTACGATGGTAGCGCACCAGGGAGGCCATCATCGTTTGCTGTTCCTGGTTAAAACCCGGCAGGTCGCTGTTCTGCAGAATGTACGCCGAGTGGCGGTGCATTCCGCTGTGATTGATGTTCAGCCCGACTTCATGCAGCATCGCCGCCCATTTTAGTAATGCCGCCAGCTGCGGATGCGCCAGTTTCGGATTCTGGGCCTCCCACTGTTCGTAAATATGGGTGGTGGTTTCCAGCACGCGCTTCGCCTGCTCGCGGTCAATATTGTACTGGTTGGCCAGGCTCTGGGCGGTACGGCTGCGAATGTCCTGATGGCGGAAACGACCTTCCATCTCATACAGCACACCTTCGCGAAGGGCGCCGTCAGACAGGCGTAACTCGCGAATAGCCAGCGCATCAAACACGCCGCAGAGGATCGCCAGGCCCGGCACAAACACCGCCTTACGCTCTTCTGATAGTCCCGGCAGGCTGAGGGCATCGAAGCTTTTATGCTTGAGCACCTCCTCCAGCAGCATCGCCAGACGTTCCGGGGTAATAAAACCGTCTTTTTCGCCCATCTCGACCAGCACTTCATGCGCCGCCTTAATGGTGCCGGAGGCACCGAGCGCCACGTTCCAGCCCTGCAGACGATACTGCCAGGCGAGCGTTTCCAGCTTCTGCACCGCCGCCATGCGCGCACGCTGGAAGTTCTCCCGGGTGATCACGCCGCCAGGGAAGTAGATCTGGGCGAAGCTAACGCAACCCATCCGTCGGCTTTCGACCAGATGCGGTTCAAAGTTTTCACCAATCACCAGCTCGGTGGAGCCGCCGCCGATATCAATGACCAGCTTGCGGCCTTTTTCCGGCTGGGTATGTTCCACGCCCATAAAAATCAGACGCGCTTCTTCATTGCCCGAAATGATTTCGATAGGGTAGGGGATCACTTTTTCCGCGCGCTTCAAAAACTCTGTCGCGTTCGATGCCTGGCGAAGCGTATGGGTACCGACAATGCAGACGCTCGACGGGGTAAACCCCTGCAGACGTTCGGCAAACAGCGACAGGCAGCTCAGCCCGCGCTCCATCGCCTCTTCGCTGAGCATGTTGTCAGCGCCCAGGCCATCGGCCAGGTGCACGCGCTGCTTCAGACGACCGATGATCTGCATTGCGCCATCCACTTCACGGGCAATGACCATGTGGAAGCTGTTAGAACCAAGGTCGACCGCGGCGAACTCCTGCGGTCGTGGGGTCTTATCGTTTATCGGCATAGGTTAATCGGGTTGCTCGAGTGATTTGATATAGTCGTAAATCGCCAGCTGTGCCCGCACTTTACGGCGATTGCCGCGCGGCACATAGCGGTTACTCAGTTCTTTATCGACATAGCGTGCTTTCACGGTGTCGCTTAACAGTAAATCAATAATATCAAGAACTTGTTGTTTTAGGCGCGGATCGAGTAGCGGAGCCGCCACTTCAATGCGGTAGTCGATATTGCGCGTCATCCAGTCGGCAGAAGAGAGGTACACCCGCTTATCGCCACCGTTCTCAAAAATATAGATCCGATCGTGCTCAAGATAACGGTCAACGATGCTGATGACGCGAATATTTTCACTGATACCCTGCAGATCGGGGATCAACGAACACATGCCGCGGATCAGCAGATTCACCATCACCCCGGAGCTGGAGGCCGCATACAGGCGATCGACCAGCCCTTTATCCACCAGGTTGTTGATCTTCAGCGTAATCCCGGCAGGTCGGCCGTTCTGCGCATTGGCGATCTCTTTATCGATCATGTCGTACAGCAGGCGGCGCGAGTTCTGCGGCGAGACCAGCAGATAGTCGAAGCTGACCGGGCGATACGGGTTCTCAATAAAGTTAAATACCCGGCGCACCTCGTTGGTGATCCGCGCATCGGCGGTGAGCAGCGAGTAGTCGGTATAAATACGCGCAGTTTTTTCGTTAAAGTTACCGGTGCCGATGTGGGCGTAGCGCACCACATCCTCGCCCTCTTTACGGGAGATGAGGAACAGCTTGGCGTGGATTTTCAGCCCTGGTGCCGAGAAGATAACATGTACGCCTGCTTCGGTCAGACGGCGAGCCCAGTGGATGTTTGCCGCTTCATCGAAGCGTGCCTGCAGCTCAACCACCACGGTCACTTTCTTACCGTTATGCGCGGCATGGATCATCGCGTCAATAATGCGTGAATCTTTCGCCACGCGGTAAATATTGATTTTGATCGCCAGCACGTTGGGATCGAACGATGCCTGACGCATCAGTTCCAGTACGTGCTCGAAGGTGTGGTACGGATAGTAGAGCAGGACATCGCGCTCGCGAATTGCGTCAAAGCCGTTGCGGAACTTGTCGAACCAGATATGACGCAGCCGCGGCAGCGGTTTATTCACCAGGTTGGCTTTGCCCACATTCGGGAAGCCAATAAAATCTTTAAAGTTGTGATAACGCCCGCCCGGCACGATGGAGTCGTAGCGGGAGATAGTCAGCTTTTCACGCAGCATCTCGACCATCGCATCCGGCATATCGCGCTGATAGACAAAACGTACTGGCTCTGCAGTCAGGCGCTGCTTCAGGCTCGACGACATCAGCTCCATCAGGCTGGCTTCCATCTCATGCACCAGGTCGTACTCGGCGTCACGGGTCATCTTCATGGAGTACGCATTCAGCGCATCGTAATCGAAGAAGCCCTGGAAGATATCGTCCAGACAGTAGCGCAGAATGTTATCCAGCAGGATCATCGGCTTGCGGCGACGTGGCGTTTCTGGCGGCAGATTGACGAAGCGCGGCACTTTATCTGACGGGATCTCCAGCAGGGCGTAGCGAATGCTGTCGCCGCGGATAATCTCAACCGCCAGATAGGTGTAGTCATCCTTCAGGAACTGCACCAGGTCGGTTTCGCGGTTAATCAGAATGGGGGTGATGTGCTGGCGCAGATAGTGTTTGAAGTAGTGGCGCAGCCAGCTCTGTTGGTTGACGGAGAGTTGACGCTCATTAATCAGGAAGATTTGATTACGCGCCATCTCCAGCAGCAGTTCGTTATACAGGCCGTCGAATTCCTGATCGGCTTTCAGCACGCGGGACTGGATCTTACCCAGCAAATGGCGTGAATTCGAGTTTAAACCCTGCTCTTCGCTAATGATGATGCGCCGTTTCAGTTCCGCGAAGCGAACTTTATAGAACTCATCCAGGTTATTGGAGTAGATACCCAAAAAACGCATGCGCTCAATCAGCGGGTTGCTTTTGTCAGCCGCTTCCTGAAGTACACGCTCGTTGAATGCTAACCAGCTTAGCTCTTTCTCGATGTATAACTTTTCCTGACCCATTACTACTCACACTCCAGTTCAATCACAGGACGTGGTAAATCCGTCTCGCCCTTATTATGGCGAGCATTTCCACAATATGTCCAACTGTGTCAGAAAAGTATGACAGTTAAATTATTTTATAAGGGATATTAATCAGTTGGAATGAGGTAAGGGATTGCCCGGCGCTGCCGGGCAAAAGACTACTCTTCGGACGCGTGGCCTTGCGGGGGGAGCGGGGCACCATCCAGCCAGGCGGCACCATCGCGCATCAAGAGACGTCCTTCGACAAACCAGCCGACCACCAGCGGGTAGATGGCATGCTCCTGGGTTTGCACCCGGGCGGTGACGTCCTCTTCGCTGTCGCCTTCAAAGACCGGCACCTTCGCCTGCAGGATCACCGGGCCGCCGTCCAGTTCGTCAGTGACAAAATGAACGGAGGTACCGTGCTCTTCATCGCCGTTTTCCAGCACCTGACGATGGGTATGCAAGCCGGGATATTTTGGCAACAGGGAAGGGTGGATATTTAACAGACGCCCGGCATAGTGCGCGACAAACGCCGGGCTGAGGATCCGCATATAACCGGCCAACACCACCACGTCCGGCGCGTAAGCGTCGATCTCTTGCACCAGCTCGCGGTCAAAGGCTTCGCGACTGGAAAACTGAGAGGCTTCGAGCGCATGCGCGGCAATACCGGCGTCGCGGGCGCGTTCAAGGCCGAATGCATCGGCCTTGTTACTGAATACTGCACGAATGGTGCCGCTGATTTTCTTCTGTTCGCAGGCATCGATGATGGCCTGCAAATTACTTCCGTTACCGGAAATGAGCACCACGATATTTTTCATGCAATGACCACACGCTCTTCGGAATCAGATGCTTTGATTTTACCGATTTTCCACGCGTTTTCACCTTTCGCACTCAGCAGCGCGAGGGCGCTCTCAACTTCGCTTTCAGGCAGGGCGATAATCATCCCGACGCCGCAGTTGAAGGTGCGGTACATCTCGTGATCGCTGACGTTACCGGCATCCTGCAGCCAGTTAAACACCGCTGGCCACTGCCAGGAGGATTCGTCAATCACGGCCTGGGTGTTATCCGGTAGGACGCGCGGAATGTTTTCCCAGAAACCGCCGCCGGTCAGGTGGGCGATAGCGTGAACGTCCACGTTAGCGATCAGATCCAGCACTGATTTCACATAGATACGGGTAGGTTCGAGCAGGTGATCGGCAAGCGGTTTGCCTTCCAGATCGGTAGTCAGAGGGTCGCAGCCGCTCACTTCAACAATTTTGCGCACCAGTGAATAGCCGTTGGAGTGCGGGCCGCTGGAGCCCAGGGCGATCAGCACGTCGCCGTCGGTCACTTTGCTGCCGTCGATGATTTCGGATTTTTCGACAACGCCAACGCAGAAACCCGCAACGTCGTAATCTTCGCCGTGGTACATCCCCGGCATTTCAGCGGTTTCACCGCCCACCAGCGCACAACCGGACTGCAGGCAGCCTTCGGCGATGCCGGTGATCACGCTGGCAGCGGTATCCACATCCAGCTTGCCGGTCGCATAGTAGTCGAGGAAGAACAGCGGCTCAGCGCCCTGAACCACCAGGTCGTTAACGCACATGGCGACCAGGTCAACGCCGATGGTGTCGTGGCGTTTCAGATCCATAGCCAGACGCAGTTTGGTACCCACGCCGTCGGTGCCCGAGACCAGAACCGGTTCGCGATATTTTTGCGGCAGCGCGCACAGTGCGCCGAATCCTCCCAGACCTCCCATGACTTCCGGGCGGCGGGTCTTTTTCACCACACCTTTGATACGGTCGACCAGCGCATTACCTGCGTCAATATCAACACCGGCATCTTTGTAGCTGAGAGAAGTTTTGTTGGTCACGGCTCGAGTCCCCACGCGATTGCATTGCGATAGTAAGAAAAATCGGCGCAATTCTAACAGTCCAGGCAAACGTTTGCGAGCCCATTCTGCAACAGAAAATCACGCCGCTGAAAATGGAGATAAAATCGCAGGCTGCGGCACAAACTTGAACCCGTTCACGAAAATGAAACCGGGTACATTCTTATTCTTGCAACCCTAGCAGCGAATGAACATCATTCCACTGAAACCGGTTTCTGTGCTCTTTTTTGCCGATAATTAACGCTGAATGAGGGATATCGCATGTCAGGATTTAAAGAAGGTTTTCTGTGGGGCGGCGCGGTAGCGGCGCATCAACTTGAAGGCGGCTGGCAGGAGGGTGGGAAGGGCGCGAGCGTAGCGGACGTCATGACCGCTGGCGCACATGGCGTCCCCCGCGAAATAACGGACGGCGTGCTGCCGGGCAAGAACTACCCCAATCACGACGCCATCGATTTCTATCACCGCTACAAAGAAGACCTTCAGCTGTTCGCCGAACTGGGCTTCAAATGTTTTCGTACCTCGATTGCCTGGACGCGCATTTTCCCCAATGGCGATGAACAGCAGCCCAACGAAGCCGGCCTGCAGTTTTACGACGATCTGTTCGACGAGTGCCGTAAGCACGGCATTGAGCCGGTGATTACCCTGTCGCACTTTGAGATGCCTTATCACCTGGTCAGCGAATACGGTGGCTGGCGCAACCGTAAGCTCATCGACTTCTTTGTGCGCTTTGCCAGCGTGGTGTTTGAACGCTACCAGCACAAAGTGAAGTACTGGATGACCTTCAATGAGATCAATAACCAGGCTAACTTCCACGAAGATTTCGCGCCGTTCACCAACTCCGGGCTGAAGTATCAGCCGGGCGAAGATCGCGAGCCGGTGATGTTCCAGGCGGCGCACTACGAGCTGGTCGCCAGCGCGCTGGCGGTGAAAGCCGGGCGTGAGATTAACCCGTCGCTGCAGATTGGCTGCATGATTGCTATGTGCCCGATCTATCCCCTGAGCTGCGCGCCGAACGACATCATGATGGCGATGAACGCCATGCACCGCCGCTACTGGTTCACCGACGTGCACGTGCGCGGGGCGTATCCGCAGCATCTGCTCAACTACTTTGCCCGTCGCGGCTTTGAGCTGGATATTACCGAAGAGGATCGCGCGGCGCTGAAGCAGGGCTGTGTGGATTACATCGGCTTCAGCTATTACATGTCGTTTGCCACCAAAGCCACGGAAGACAACCCGCAGTTGGATTATGACGAAAGCAAAAGCCTGGTCTCCAACCCGTACGTGCAGAAATCCGACTGGGGCTGGCAGATTGACCCGGTGGGCCTGCGCTACTCCCTGAACTGGTTCTGGGATCACTATCAGCTGCCGCTGTTTATTGTCGAGAACGGTTTTGGCGCTATCGACGTGCAGGAGAGCGATGGCACCGTTGACGACCAGTACCGCATTGATTATCTCGCCGCACACATCAGCGAGATGAAAAAAGCGGTAGAAGAGGACGGTGTCGATCTGATGGGATACACCCCGTGGGGCTGTATCGACCTCGTTTCTGCCGGCACCGGCGAAATGAAAAAGCGCTACGGCTTTATTTATGTCGATAAAGACAACGAAGGTAACGGCACTCTGAACCGCAGCAGGAAAAAGTCGTTTGCCTGGTATCAGAAGGTGATTGCCAGCAACGGCGAAAATCTTTAATGCCCCACCCGGCAAAAAATCACACCTAAACCGGAGACCCCCTCCGGTTTTTTGTGTCTGTTTTATAATCTCTATCGGCCTGTAATCACTTTGCTTGATCGACGTCAAGCAAGATGGGTATGGCGCATACCAAAAAAAGCGGTATAATCCGGCGATTTTTTTTGTGGCTGCCACCCGAAGGAGAAAGAGAATGAAGATTGTGGAAGTGAAACACCCACTCGTTAAACACAAGCTGGGCCTGATGCGTGAGCATGACATCAGCACTAAGCGCTTTCGCGAACTGGCCTCTGAAGTTGGCAGCTTACTGACTTATGAAGCGACGTCCGACCTGGAAACCGAAACGGTCACCATCGAAGGCTGGAACGGCCCGGTGCAGGTTGAGCAGATCAAAGGTAAAAAAATTACCGTTGTGCCAATCCTGCGTGCAGGCCTGGGCATGATGGAAGGCGTGCTGGAGCACGTGCCAAGCGCGCGTATCAGCGTAGTCGGTATCTACCGTAACGAAGAGACGCTGGAGCCGGTTCCGTATTTCCAGAAGCTGGTGTCCAACATCGACGAGCGTATGGCGCTGGTTGTTGACCCGATGCTCGCCACCGGTGGTTCAATGATCGCCACCATCGACCTGCTGAAAAATGCAGGCTGCACCAGCATCAAGGTGCTGGTACTGGTCGCGGCACCGGAAGGCCTTGCCGCGCTGGAGAAAGCGCATCCGGACGTTGAGGTGTACACCGCGTCTGTCGATCAGGGGCTGAACGAACACGGGTACATCATCCCGGGCCTCGGCGATGCCGGTGATAAGATTTTTGGTACCAAATAATTGAATAACAAAAAAGAAGCCGACTTTGATAGTCGGCTTTTTTTTGAATAAAAAACCAACCGTCAGAAACACACAACACTTGAGGAAGACACTATGACGCGCCGTGCTATCGGGGTGAGTGAAAGACCGCCGCTTTTACAGACAATCCCGCTTAGTTTGCAGCACCTGTTCGCCATGTTTGGCGCAACCGTGCTGGTGCCAATCCTGTTCCACATCAACCCGGCCACCGTACTGCTGTTTAACGGTGTCGGCACGCTGCTTTATCTCTTTATCTGTAAAGGCAAAATCCCGGCCTATCTGGGCTCCAGCTTTGCGTTTATCTCTCCGGTTCTGCTGCTGCTGCCGTTAGGCTACGAGGTGGCGCTGGGTGGGTTTATCATGTGCGGCGTGCTGTTCTGCATCGTGGCGTTTATCGTCAAGAAAGCGGGTACCGGCTGGCTGGACGTCATCTTCCCGCCTGCGGCAATGGGCGCAATCGTTGCCGTTATTGGTCTTGAGCTGGCAGGGGTTGCGGCGAGCATGGCGGGTCTGCTGCCAGCCGATGGCCAGGCACCGGATTCCAAAACCATCATCATCTCGCTGGTAACGCTGGGTGTGACCGTCTTTGGCTCAGTGCTGTTCCGCGGCTTTATGGCGATTATCCCGATCCTGATTGGCGTGCTGGCGGGCTATGCGCTCTCCTTTGCCATGGGCGTAGTCGATACCGCGCCAATCGCCCAGGCACACTGGTTTGCGCTGCCGACCTTCTATACCCCGCGCTTTGAGTGGTTTGCGATCTTCACTATTCTGCCTGCGGCGCTGGTGGTGATTGCCGAGCACGTCGGGCACCTGGTGGTGACGGCGAATATCGTTAAGCGCGATCTGATCCGCGACCCGGGCTTGCACCGTTCGATGTTTGCCAACGGCTTCTCGACCATTATCTCCGGCTTCTTCGGCTCCACGCCGAACACCACCTACGGCGAGAACATCGGCGTTATGGCGATCACCCGCGTGTACAGCACCTGGGTGATCGGCGGGGCGGCAATCATCGCCATTCTGCTCTCCTGCGTCGGCAAGCTCGCGGCGGCCATTCAGATCATCCCGGTTCCGGTGATGGGCGGTGTGTCTCTGCTGCTTTACGGAGTGATTGGTGCATCCGGTATCCGCGTGCTGATCGAATCCAAAGTGGATTACAGCAAAGCGCAGAACCTGATCCTCACCTCGGTTATTCTGATTATCGGCGTTAGCGGCGCGAAGGTGCACATTGGTGCCGCAGAGCTGAAAGGCATGGCGCTGGCGACCATCGTCGGTATCAGCCTGAGCCTGATCTTCAAGCTGATCTCCGTTCTGCGCCCGGAAGAGACGGTGCTGGACGCGGAAGAGAGCGAAAAAGTTTCGCATTGATCGTCAGACCGGGCGGTCGATCCGCCCGGTTCTCTCCCCGCGTGTTCCGTGCTAAACTCTGTGCCGATTCCGAGTAAGATCTGGTTGAGGTATTTCTGAACGCACCGGCACAGCTCTCTTTGCCACTTTATCTTCCCGACGACGAGACTTTCGCGAGTTTCTGGCCGGGTGATAACCCCTCTTTACTGGCTGCACTGCAAAACGTGTTGCGCCAGGATCACAGCGGTTACATCTATATCTGGTCGCGCGAAGGCGCGGGACGCAGCCATTTGCTGCACGCAGCCTGTGCTGAGCTCTCCGCACGTGGCGATGCTGTGGGCTATGTGCCGCTGGATAAACGCACCTGGTTTGTGCCGGAAGTGCTCGATGGCATGGAACAGCTCTCGCTGGTCTGCATCGACAATATCGAATGCGTGGCGGGTGACGAACTGTGGGAAATGGCGATTTTTGATCTCTACAATCGCATTCTGGAATCGGGCAAAACCCGGCTACTGATCACCGGCGATCGTCCACCGCGTCAGCTCAATCTGGGCCTTGCGGATCTGGCTTCGCGTCTCGACTGGGGGCAAATCTACAAATTACAGCCGCTCTCCGATGAAGATAAACTGCAGGCATTGCAGCTGCGGGCGCGACTGCGCGGGTTTGAACTGCCGGAGGACGTGGGGCGTTTCCTGTTAAAACGTCTGGATCGTGAGATGCGCACGCTGTTTGTGACCCTCGATCAGCTGGATCGGGCTTCGATTACCGCCCAGCGGAAATTAACCATCCCCTTCGTTAAAGAAATCCTCAGCCTGTAGCCCGGCAAGCACGCGTCGCCGGGCCACTTCATGCTTAATTCACAATCTCAAGCACCTGTTCAGGCGGGCGACCTATGCGCGCTTTGCCGTTAGCCACCACAATCGGGCGCTCAATCAGCTTAGGATTGTTGACCATCGCCTGAATCAGTTCATCTTCGCTGAGATGGCTGTCATCCAGACCCAGCGAGGTATACAGGTCATCTTTCTGGCGCATTAACTCTCTGGCACTGACCATCCCCAACTGGCTGAGCAGCGCGCGCAGGGTCTGCGCATCCGGTGGTGTATCCAGATAAAGCACCACCTGCGGGTCAATGCCGTTGGATTTCAGCAGACTCAGGGTATCGCGGCTCTTGGAGCAGCGCGGGTTATGGTAGATCGTGACCTCAGACATCTCTTCTCCTGGTTACATCTTTTCGTACGGGCGATAGCGTACCTGTAGCTGGCGCAGCTGATCGATGCGGGCATCGTAGCGTGCCTGCTGCAGGCTACCGAGTTTAACCTGTGAACTGGCGCTGCTCAGCAATGAAATAGCCTGGTCCAGGCGTCCGGCGAGGGCATAGCCTTCGGCGCGAGCGGCCAGCTCCTGATCGCGATGGCCCAGCGCGGCTTCAGCCTGGGCCAGCAGAACCCAGCCGTTAGGATCATCTTTATTGCTAAAGGTATAGCGGTTAAGGATCGTGGTCGCGTCCTGCGGCTGTCCGCCCTGTAAGTAAGCATTCGCCAGGTTGAGCTGCAATACCGGGTTGGTGCGCAGCTCACGGGCACCTTTCAGACGGTTAATCGCATCCTGAGCCTTTTTCTGCCCCAGATCGATATCGGTCGCCAGGTCGAGATACCAGGCATTGCCCGGCTCGGCCGTCAGCAGCGGCTGCAGCTGTTTGCGTGCTTCAGGGTAGTTGCTGGTTTCCATCGCCTGCAGCGCCCGGCCATACTGTGCCGCGCGCTGTTCACGCACGTTGCCTTTGCCCAGTGCGTCCAGCAGATCGTTGGTCAGCTGGTTACGCCCGGAATTGTACATCCCGAGGGTTCTGACCTTCGCCATGTAGAAATCTTCTGAGGACTGCACCACCACCGGACGCATCTGGTTGGCACGGTTGCGGGCGTCAGAGAGACGACTTTCAGGCAACGGGTGAGTGAGCAAAATTTCCGGCGGACGTGAGGAATAGCGCGCCTGATCGAGTAATTTCTCGAGGAAGCCCGGCATCGCCTGGGGATCGAACCCGGAGCGTTGCAGGACCTGAATCCCGATGCGGTCGGCTTCCTGTTCGTTTTGCTGGGTGAAGCTGATCATCCCCTGACGGGTACCGGCCAGCGTGCCGGTCAGCGCGGCCATCCCTGCCTGCGGGCTGGCCATCGCCAGCAGAATCGAACCCAGCGCGCCTACCCAGGTGAGCGGCGCATTGCGCTTCTGGTCTTCCATTGCGCGCGCCAGATGGCGTTGGGTGACGTGAGATATTTCGTGCGCCATTACCGACGCCAACTGACTTTCGTTATCGGAATAGCGGAATAACGCTGAATGCAGCACCACGTTGCCACCGAAGAAGGCGAAGGCGTTGATTTCATCGTTATTGATTAAAAAGAAGTGAAACGGGGTTTTCACCGAGTCTGCATGCGAGACCAGGCGCATCCCCAGCGAATTGATGTACTGTACCAGCAGCGGGTCGTTAATCAGCGGCGCACTGCCGCGCAGCTGGCGCACATAAAAGTCGCCCATCTGCATCTCCTGACCAATGGAGAGCGTGCTTCCTGCCGAGGTGCCCATATCGGGCAATGATTCGGCAGAGTCAGCGAAAGCAGGCATCATCTGGCCTGCGGTCAGCGCAGCGATAAGCGTCGCAACCAGCGTTTTTTTCAACTGCCTGAACATAACCTCTGTCCTGTCTTTTGGGTGTGCTATTTTGACCAATGAACCTGTATATCGTTCACCGCTTGCTGCTCTGGGAGTGTAGCCGGGTCAGGACGATAAGAACATCCCCCTTTTCAGGCTTTTGCGTTTTGTGACAGCACGATAAAAAGCGAAGTCTTTTCAGTGACACTTCGATACAATTCACACTTTTCACCCCGCCATCATAATCAGGAAAGGGTTGTATGCTCGAGTTATTAATGCAGTGGTACCGCCGACGCTTTAGCGATCCGGAGGCCATTGCTTTGCTGGTTATCCTTGTCGCCGGATTTGGCATTCTTTTCTTCTTCAGCGGACTGCTGGCACCGCTGCTGGTCGCCATTGTGCTTGCCTATTTGCTGGAGTGGCCCACGGTTCGCCTGCAAAACATCGGCTGTTCCCGCCGCTGGGCCAGCGTTATCGTGCTGGTCTTTTTCGCCGGTATTCTGCTGTTAATGTCGTTTGTGGTGATGCCGATCGCCTGGCAGCAGGGGATCAACCTGATCCGTGATATGCCGGGGATGCTCAGCAAACTCTCTGATTTTGCCGCCACGTTGCCGCGTCGTTATCCGGCGTTGATGGATGCGGGCATTATTGATGCGATGGCGGAAAACGTGCGTACCCGCATCATGACGATGGGGGATACGGTGGTAAAATTCTCCCTCGCGTCGCTGGTCGGCCTGCTGACTCTGGCCGTTTATCTGGTACTGGTCCCGCTGATGGTCTTCTTCCTGGTGAAGGACAAAGAGCAGATGCTGAACGCGGTGCGTCGCGTACTGCCGCGCAACCGCGGGCTGGCGGGGCAGGTCTGGCAGGAGATGAACCAGCAGATCACCAACTACATTCGCGGAAAAGTGACGGAAATGATCGTCGTCGGTGTCGCTACCTGGATTGGTTTCTTTGTCTTCGGTCTGAACTATTCCCTGCTGCTGGCGGTGCTGGTCGGATTCTCAGTGCTGATCCCCTATATCGGGGCATTTGTGGTTACCATTCCGGTTATCGGCGTGGCGCTGTTCCAGTTTGGGCTGGGCCCGGAGTTCTGGAGCTGTTTCGTCGTCTATCTGATTATCCAGGGGCTGGATGGCAACCTGCTCGTGCCGGTGCTGTTCTCCGAAGCGGTGAACCTGCATCCGATCGTCATTATTCTGTCAGTGGTGATTTTTGGCGGGCTGTGGGGATTCTGGGGGGTGTTCTTTGCCATCCCGCTGGCCACGCTTATCAAAGCGGTGGTGCACGCCTGGCCGGATGTGCCTGCTGTTGAAGAGTAATCGTTGCCGGGTAAGCGGTAGCGCTACCCGGCAACATAAATGACTCAGGCGTTCGCTTTCACCCAGTTCAACACCACGTCGTGGTGGTTGCTGGTTTTGAAGTCATCAAACACATGTTCAACTTTACCGTCAGCACCAATCAGGAAGCTGATGCGATGAATGCCGTCGTAGGTTTTACCCATAAAGGACTTCTCACCCCAGACGCCAAATTCTGCGCAGACCTGATGGTCTTCATCGGAGAGCAGCGTAAAGTTCAGCAGCTCTTTTTCAGCAAAGCGGGACAGTTTTTCTGGCTTATCGGTGCTGATACCCAACACTTCAATACCTGCTGTTTTCAAATCGTCCATGTTATCGCGTAGACCGCACGCTTGTACGGTACAGCCTGGCGTCATGGCTTTCGGGTAGAAATAGACCAGAACACGCTGTCCCTGGAAGTCGGTTAAATTTACTTGCTCGCCGTCTTGATCGGGCAGGCTAAATTTCGGTGCGATGTCACCGGCTTTCAGTGGATTCATTACTTAACTCCATCTTGTTCATGCGGGGAATAATTAACGACGTTTATACTGCCTTGCGCATGTAATTCTGTACAGAGGGCTTTGAAGGCTTGCTCAATATTTGACGCATCCTGCGACGCCGGGCTGTGGGCGGTGATCTGGATAAACAGCTTCGGTATGGCATCGCCATCGCCGGGCTGCGTGCGGGAAGCCAGCTCGGCAACGTTCATTTGATGACTGTCGAACAGCGCCGTAAAGCGCTCAATCAAATGCGGGGAGTCGGCCACTTCAACCTGCACCCACACCGTCGCGGGCATCGCCGGACGCGGGCGAGCATTGGTGCGCTTCATCACGATCAGCAGATCCAGCTCTGCCCCTTTTAACGGCAGGGTCGATTCAATTAAGGTGATGGCATTCCATGACCCGGACAGCAGCATAATGAAGGTGAACTCTTCCCCCAGCATCGCCAGTCGGCTGTCTTCAATATTACAGCCGCAGCTACTCACATGGCGGGTGATGGTGTTCACAATACCCGGCCTGTCGGCACCCAGCGCAGTGATAACCAGGTAATGTTGTGATGAGGTTGTCAAACCTGTTCTTCCTTTGCGTGGTTAAGTGTTCTAAGGAAAGCATAAAAAAAACCGGCATACAATAACCTGGAGGCCTCACGTCGCTTGCTTTTATTACAGCACCAAACGTACCATTGAGGCTCTTGCACGCACAGAGGATGGCCCATGTTCACGGGAAGTATTGTTGCGCTTGTTACACCGATGGATGAGAAAGGTAATGTCTGCCGGTCAAGCCTGAAGAAACTGATTGATTATCATGTCGCCAGCGGAACCTCGGCGATTGTTTCGGTAGGGACTACCGGTGAATCTGCTACGCTGAGCCACGAAGAGCATGGCGAAGTGGTAATGATGACCCTTGAGCTGGCTGACGGACGTATTCCGGTCATTGCTGGTACGGGCGCCAACGCCACCGCTGAAGCCATCAGCCTGACCCAGCGTTTTAACGACAGTGGCGTGGTCGGTTGCCTGACGGTAACGCCGTACTACAACCGCCCGACGCAGGAAGGTCTGTTCCAGCATTTCAAAGCCATCGCTGAACATACTGACTTGCCGCAAATTCTGTATAATGTGCCGTCGCGTACGGGTTGCGATATGCTGCCAGAAACGGTAGGCCGCCTCGCGAAAGTTAAAAATATTATCGGTATTAAAGAGGCGACCGGGAACTTAAGTCGTGTTCATCAGATCAAAGAGCTGGTTTCAGATGACTTTGTTCTGCTGAGTGGTGATGATGCGACATCGCTGGACTTTATGCAGCTCGGCGGCCACGGCGTAATTTCCGTGACCACCAACGTTGCAGCCCGCGATATGGCCGAAATGTGTAAACTGGCCGCGGCCGGTCATTTCAACGAAGCACGCGTGATTAACCAGCGTCTGATGCCGCTGCACAACAAATTATTTGTCGAGCCCAATCCGATCCCAGTGAAATGGGCATGTAAGGAATTGGGACTTGTAGCGACCGACACGCTGCGCCTGCCGATGACCCCGATTACCGACCACGGTCGTGAAACGGTCACTGGTGCGCTGAAGCATGCCGGTTTGCTGTAAAGTTTAGGGAGATTTGATGGCTTACTCAGTACAGAAATCGCGCCTGGTGAAGGTTGCGGGTGTTTCGCTTGTGATGCTGCTCGCGGCCTGTAGCTCAGATTCGCGCTACAAGCGCCAGGTGAGCGGTGACGAATCCTATCTGGATGCTGCGCCGCTTGCTGAAATTCACGCACCTGCTGGCATGATCCTGCCGGTTCAGAATGGCGACTATAACATTCCTGTCACCAACGGCAGTGGCGCGGTAGGTAAGGCGCTTGATATTCGTCCGCCAGCTCAGCCTCTGGCGCTGGTGAGCGGGGCGCGTACTCAGTTCACGGGCGATACCGCGACGCTGCAGGTCGAGAGTGCGCGTAATGCAACGCTGTGGCCGCAGGTGGTCAGCGTGATTCAGTCGAAAAACTACGCGATTGATAAACGTGACGACGCCAGCCAGACGCTGACGACAGACTGGGTTGAATGGAGTCGTCTGGATGAAGACCAACAGTACCGTGGCCGTTATCAAGTCTCTGTTAAACCTCAGGGTTATCAGCAGGCGGTGGTGGTTAAGCTGCTGAATCTGGAGCAGGCGGGCAAGCCAGTGGCGGATGCCGCTTCCATGCAGCGCTACAGCACCGAGATGCTTAACGTTATCGCAGCGGGCCTCGACAAAACCGCGACCGATGCCGCCAATGCGGCGCAGAGCCGTAATGGCGCGACCTTCGACGTTCAGAGCGCGGCCGACGATACCGGTCTGCCAATGCTGGTGGTGCGCGGTCCGTTCCAACAAGTCTGGCAGCGTCTGCCAGCTACCCTTGAGCGCGTTGGCATGAAAGTGACCGACAGTACCCGCTCAACCGGCAGCATGGCCGTGACCTACAAACCGTTGTCCGACAGCGGCTGGGAAGCGTTGGGTGCTCGCGATCCGGGTCTGTCCTCTGGCGACTACAAACTTCAGGTCGGCGATCTGGACAACCGTAGCAGCCTGCAGTTTATCGACCCGAAAGGTCACACGCTGACCCAGTCGCAGAACGATGCGCTGGTCGCTGCCTTCCAGGCTGCATTCAGCAAATAAAAAAAGGGGCTGGTTAATCCAGCCCTTTTTATTTTCGTGCTACGCAAACGTGTGCGTGGCATAATGTGCCGGGTTTTGTACACAAATCATCACACCAGGAGTAATGAAGATGCAGAAGCAAGCTGAGTTGTATCGTGGCAAAGCGAAAACCGTATACAGCACGGAAAATCCCGATCTGTTGGTGCTCGAGTTCCGCAATGATACGTCAGCAGGAGATGGCGCGCGCATTGAACAGTTCGACCGTAAGGGGATGGTGAACAATAAGTTCAACCACTTCATTATGAGCAAGCTGGAAGAAGCGGGTATTCCGACGCAGATGGAAGCGTTGCTGTCCGATACGGAATGTCTGGTGAAAAAGCTGGAGATGGTTCCGGTGGAATGTGTCGTTCGTAACCGCGCCGCAGGCTCCCTGGTGAAGCGTCTGGGTATCGAAGAAGGTATCGAGCTTAATCCGCCGCTGTTTGACCTGTTCCTGAAAAACGACGCCATGCACGATCCGATGGTCAACGAATCTTACTGCGAAACCTTTGGTTGGGTGAGCAAAGAGAACCTGGCGCGCATGCAGGAACTGACCTTTAAAGCCAACGACGTGCTGAAAAAGCTGTTTGATGACGCCGGTCTGATTCTGGTCGATTTCAAACTGGAATTCGGTCTGTTCAACGGCGAAGTGGTGCTGGGCGATGAGTTCTCCCCGGACGGCAGCCGCCTGTGGGACAAAGAGACGCTGGATAAGATGGACAAAGACCGCTTCCGTCAGAGCCTGGGTGGCCTGATTGAAGCCTATGAAGCCGTTGCCCACCGTCTGGGCGTCAAGCTTGATTAATTCCTAATTCCGCGCTTTGTGCCAGAGAACACCCCTGTTTCTCTGGCATCTCATCCTTGTTTCCTGTGGTAATCTTTCCCTGAACCGCCTACGATCATACTCATTATCAAAATAATATTTGAGGTGGTTATGCGTTGGCAAGGGCGTCGCGAAAGCGACAATGTAGAAGACAGACGCAGTGGCGGCGGTCCATCAATGGGCGGCGGCCCCGGCTTTCGTCTGCCGGGGGGAAAGGGCGGTATTATCTTACTGCTGGTGGTGGTGGTCGCGGGCTATTACGGCGTCGACCTGAGCGGACTGCTAACCGGACAGCCGATGCAGCAGCAACAGCAGCAGACCCAGCGCTCTATCAGCCCGAACGAAGACGAAGCCGCCAAATTTACCTCCGTGGTGCTCGCCACCACCGAAGATACCTGGGGACAGCTGTTTGACAAAATGGGCCGTACCTACCAGCAGCCCAAGCTGGTGATGTATCGCGGTGCAACCCGTACCGGCTGCGGCACCGGACAATCGGTGATGGGGCCGTTTTATTGTCCTGCCGACACCACCGTCTATATCGATCTCTCCTTCTACGATGACATGAAACGCAAACTGGGCGCCGATGGCGACTTTGCCCAGGGTTACGTCATTGCCCACGAAGTCGGGCACCACGTGCAAAAGCTGCTCGGTATTGAGCCAAAAGTTCGCCAGCTTCAGCAGAATGCCAGCGAGGCCGAAGTGAACGCGCTGTCGGTACGCATGGAGCTGCAGGCAGACTGCTTTGCCGGAGTCTGGGGCCACAGCATGCAGCAGCAGGGCGTGCTGGAAGCGGGCGATCTGGAAGAAGCCCTTAACGCCGCCCACGCCATTGGCGATGACCGTCTGCAACAGCAAAGCCAGGGGCGTGTAGTGCCGGACAGCTTCACTCACGGTACCTCGGAACAGCGCTATCAGTGGTTCAAACGCGGTTTTGACGGTGGCGATCCGGCCCAGTGCAATACTTTCGGTAAGGCCCTGTAATCAGCAATGTCAGGGATGAGATTATCGGGTTTACCTGAACAACTGGCTCGTGAGGGGCATCGGCGGCTGTTGGTGCTGAGCGGGGATGAGGTCTGGACCCAACAGCAGGCGCTGGCCCTGCGCGATGCCCATCCCGGCGACTGGCTTTGGGTGGGCGATAACGCCCCCGTGGCTGACGCCTGTTCGCCCCAGGCGCTGCATCAACTGCTGGGCCGCGAGTTTCTGCATGCCATCTTCGATGCCCGCCGCGGTTTTGACGTCTCGGCGTTCGCCGCCGCAGGCGGTACGCTGCGGGCCGGTAGCCTGCTGGTGTTGCTGGTTCCTGACTTTGCCCGCTGGGCTGACCAGCCCGACCGCGATTCACTGCGCTGGAGCGACAGTCCACAACCCATCGTCACCCCACATTTTATTCATCACTTCTGCCGCCACATCGCCCGCGATCCACAGGTACTGCTGTGCCAGCAGGGGCAACCATTTACTTTATTGTCCACCCCAGCAGCGCCCGACTGGCACCCCGCCAGCGGCGAGCCGCAGAGTGAGCAGGCCGCGATCCTCGACAACCTGACCCAGATGCCCGAGGGCGTGGCTGCGGTGACCGCCCCGCGCGGGCGCGGCAAATCGGCCCTGGCGGGTATGCTGCTGCAGCGTATACCGGGCAACGCCCTTGTGACGGCACCCGCCCGCGCCGCGACCGAGGTTATTGCCCGCTTTGCCGGCGAGCGCTATCACTTTATGGCACCTGACGCGCTGTTGGCCTCGACTCAGGTGGCTGACTGGCTGATCGTTGATGAAGCCGCCGCCATTCCCGGCCCGCTGCTGGCGCAGCTGGTGGCGCGCTTCCCTCGCGTGCTGCTGACTACCACGGTGCAGGGCTATGAAGGGACCGGCAGAGGCTTTTTACTGAAATTCTGTGCCCGCTTTGCCGGGCTACGCTACTTCACCCTCTGTGCGCCGGTGCGCTGGGCGGCGGGATGCCCGCTGGAGCGCATCATCGCCGAGGTGCTGCTGTTCGATGACGAGCCCGACGACACCACACCTCAGGGGCCTGTTCAGTTTACGCCGCTGGAGCAGGAGGCCTGGAGCCAGGCACCCGCGTATCCGGCAGCGGTCTATAAGCTGCTGTGTGCGGCCCACTATCGAACCTCGCCGCTCGATCTGCGGCGGATGATGGACGCGCCGGGGCAGCATTTCGTCGCTGCCCGTGCCGGTGAGACGGTCTGCGGTGCGCTGTGGCTGGTGGAGGAGGGCGGGTTAAGCCCGGCCCTCAGTCAGGCGGTATGGGCAGGCTATCGTCGTCCGCGCGGCAATCTGGTGGCGCAGTCGCTGGCCGCGCACGGAGGTTCACCCCAGGCGGCCGCGCTCACCGCCCGACGGGTGACCCGCGTGGCGGTGCATCCTGCCCGCCAGCGCGAAGGGATTGGCCAGGCGTTGGTCGCCAGCGCCAGTCAGTTGGCGCAGACGGACTACCTTTCCGTCAGCTTCGGCTATACCGACGAACTGTGGCGCTTCTGGCAGCGCTGTGGTTTTGTGCTGGTGCGGATCGGCGGCCACCGGGAGGCCAGCAGCGGGTGCTACACGGCGATGGCGATGCTGCCGCTCAGCGAAGCGGGACGAGCGCTTTGCCAGCGTGAGCATCAGCGGCTCTGTCGCGATGCATCCATTATTGAGTACTGGAACGGTGAAAAGATCCCGGTAGCGGCAGGTGGGGAGTCTACCCTTAATGATGATGACTGGCTGGAGCTGGCCGGGTTTGCCTTTGCGCACCGTCCGTTCTCCGCCGCGGTCGCCAGCCTGACGCGACTGCTTCTGGCTACCTCTCTGCCGCTGGCGGGGCTGCGCGGCAAAATCGAATCGGGGCTGGACGATGCGGCTCTGAGTCGTGTCCTGAAGCTGAGCGGACGTAAAGCGTTGCTGGCCCATTTGCGCAGTGAAACGGGCGCAGCGCTGGCGCAGCATGACGATGAACGGGCCCGGCAGCTGCAATCTACGATTTTGCAATGGCAATTTTTTCAATGACTTCATCAGTAAACCGGCATGTTCATTCTGTTTGTCAGGCGTAAAATTCAGCCTATCAATTAAGGAGATCGCCATGAAACATGACCATTTTATTGTCCAGAGCCCCGCACAACCGGCCAAACAGCTGCTGTTGCTGTTTCATGGCGTCGGCGATAACCCGGTCAACATGGGACAGATCGGCAGCTGGTTTGCGCCGCAGTTCCCGGATGCGTTGGTCGTGAGCATCGGCGGCGTAGAGCAATGCGGGCCAACGGGCCGCCAGTGGTTTTCAGTGCAGGGCGTAACGGAAGAGAACCGTCAGGAGCGCGTGAATGCAATCATGCCGGTGTTTATCGATACAGTACGTTACTGGCAGCAGCAAAGCGGCGTAGCAGCAAATGCTACCGCGCTGATCGGTTTTTCGCAGGGTGCAATCATGGCGCTGGAGAGCGTGAAGGCCGAGCCGGAGCTGGTGTCGCGCGTAATTGCGTTTAATGGCCGCTACGCGACCTTACCTGAACGCGCCACGACTGCGACCACCATCCATCTGATTCACGGCGGTGAAGACCGGGTGATTGAGCTGTCCCATGCGGTGGCCGCTCAGGAAGCGCTTATCCGCGCGGGTGGCGATGTGACGCTGGATATTGTTGATGAGCTGGGACATGCCATTGACGATCGCAGTATTCAGTTCGCACTGGATCACCTGCATTTTACCGTGCCGAAGCACTACTTCGATGAAGCGCTTAGCGGCAGCAAGCCGAAGGACGACGATATTATCGAGTTTTTGTAGGGGATGACCCTCTCCCCGGCAGGGGAGAGGGATAACGTCTTACTTCTTCTGGTCTTTCTTCGGCCAGTCGTCTTCATCATCCCATTTATCGTTAAAGTCACGATGCGGGGGAAGTTCGGGTTTGTTGGCGAGGAATTTCTTGTGATCAACGCGCTTGAGATCCTTGATCACGTTCAGCAGTACGCCTACCAGAAAAACCAGCACCAGAATCCACCAGTATTTAGCCAGCCAGTCCATTCGCTTATCCTTCTTCAGGGCAATCGTCAGGCGACGAGTTGCTCCATAATACGTTGATACATACGGGCCAGCAGTTGCAAATCAGCTGCATTCACGCATTCATTGATTTTATGAATCGTGGCATTAACCGGCCCAAGTTCCACCACCTGCGCACCCATGCGCGCAATAAAGCGCCCGTCAGATGTGCCGCCCGTGGTCAGCAGTTGCGGTTTAATTTCATTATAGTGCGCGATAGCGTTAACCACCGCATCAACCAGCTTACCGCGTCCGGTGAGGAACGGCTGACCGGATAACCACCAGTCAACGCTGTAGCGCAGCTGATGCTTCTCCAGCAGCGCCGCCACGCGAGCTTTGATCATCTCGTCGGTCAGTTCGGTGCTGAAGCGGAAGTTAAACTGCACAAACAGATCGCCGGGGATCACGTTGTTGCTGCCGGTACCCGCCTGCATGTTGGCAATCTGCATGCTGGTTGGCGGGAAGTATTCATTGCCCTTGTCCCACTCGATCCCGACCAGCTCGTTGAGCATCGGAGCCGCGCGGTGAACCGGGTTATCGGCAAGGTGCGGATAGGCCACGTGACCCTGCACGCCGTGAATGGTCAGGTTACAGGTGATAGAGCCGCGACGGCCATTTTTCACTACGTCACCCACCACTTCGGTGCTCGACGGTTCACCGACAAGGCAGTAGTCGAGGCGTTCGTTACGCGCCATCAGCGTTTCGACCACTTTCACCGTACCGTTTTTGGCGCTGGCCTCTTCATCGGAGGTTATCAAAAACGCCAGACGGCCTCTGTGATTCGGGTGTTGCTCAACAAAACGTTCTGCGGCAACTACCATCGCTGCCAGCGAACCTTTCATGTCCGCCGCGCCGCGACCAAACAACATACCGTCGCGGATCGTCGGTTCGAAAGGGGGATTGATCCAGCGGTCGGCATCACCTGCCGGCACCACATCAGTATGTCCGGCAAACGCCAGCGTTTCGCCCTGACCGCGCCATGCCCAGAAGTTTTGCGTATCGCCAAAATCCATGGGTTCGACGGTGAAACCAATCGCCCGCAGGCGTTCGATCATCAGAGCCTGACAACCCGCATCGTCCGGGCTCAGGGAGGGGCGGCGAATAAGCTGCTGAGTCAGCTCAATGACCGGGCATGACATAGACTACACCTCAATAAAATAGGTTTGGTATTGGGATTCTTTGAAACCCAGCAGCATAGGCTTACCGGGCGCCCAGAGCAATGGGCGTTTGATGATTGCCGGCATTTCAATCATCAAGGCAGCGGCGCTGTCGGCAGTAGTGATGCTGCTGCGCACGGTTTCATCCAGCTTGCGCCAGGTGGTGCCGCGGGTATTCAGCAATGCTTCCCAGCCCAGCTCGGCGATGAATTTTTGTATTAGTTCCGCATCAAGGCCGTCAACGCGATAGTCGTGAAAACGGTAATCAACGTGGTTATCCTCAAGCCAGCGACGGGCTTTTTTTATGGTGTCGCAGTTTTTGATGCCGTAGAGGGTGATCATGGTGAATCCTTTTGTCTTAAATAGCGATGAATTGCTCAGTGTTTTCGATGATGCAGGGAGGAAAAAATATAACACATTTGTTTTATAACATTATTTAATATTCATGATTAATGCAGAAATCACCCCTGTTATGAATATTCTCTCATCGTAAACGCATAGCTGCTCAGAAACAAAATACCCTGTAAAACAGTTGATAATTAAAGTGTTCATCCTAAATAGTGGTTGTTTCAAAATATTGCAGTGCGTCACATAAAATTTATGAGCTTAGACGCATAGTTAGTACAAGCCAGTCGTACCAAGGGAGGTAGGCGACCACCACTGATTAAAACCTCTTCACAATGATGATATATTCTCGTAGAATGCCGATAATAATAAGAGAGGTAGTTATGATTGAACGTGAACTGGGGAACTGGAAAGATTTTATCGAAGTCATGCTTCGTAAATGACATTCTTGAAGAATTGCAAGAGCACTTAATTAGCAAAATAACGATAGTGTGTAAATAAACACACAAAAAAGGCGCCTGGTTGGGGCGCCTTTTTTATTTGCTGAAGATTATTGTGGCCGCTCTTTTAGCGGAAAACGACGGCGCACCAGCACAAAGAACAGCGGGACAAAGTAAATGGCGAGAATGGTCGCTGAAATCATCCCGCCTATCACACCGGTCCCGACCGCGTGCTGGCTGCTGGAACCCGCGCCGGAGCTGGTGGCCATCGGCAGTACGCCGAAGACAAACGCCAGCGAGGTCATCAGGATCGGGCGCAGGCGTTGACGACAGGCTTCAAGCGTTGCCGACAGCAAGTCCTGACCCTGTTCATTCCGCTCGTTGGCAAATTCCACGATCAGAATAGCGTTCTTCGCCGACAGACCAATAACCGTCAACAACCCTACCTGGAAGTAGACATCATTTTCCAGACCACGCATCCAGGTGGCGAGCAGGGCACCGATCACCCCCAGCGGTACCACCAGCATTACCGAGAACGGCACCGACCAGCTTTCATACAGCGCGGCCAGGCACAGGAACACCACCAGCAGCGACAGGGCATACAGCGCCGGGGCCTGCGCCCCGGAAAGGCGTTCCTGATAGGACATCGCGGTCCACTCCAGGCCAAACCCGGCCGGAAGCTGCTGCACCAGATTTTCCATCACGTCCATCGCGGTTCCGGTACTGACCCCTGGTGCGGCCTCCCCGACGATCTCTACCGCCGCATAGCCGTTGTATCGCTCCATGCGTGGTGAACCCGTCTCCCAGCGCGAGGTAGCAAAGGCCGAGAAGGGCACCATGCCGCCATCGTTGTTGCGCACATACCATAAGTTGATATCGTCCGGCAGCATGCGGTATTTGGCATCGGCCTGCACGTAGACCTTCTTCACGCGCCCTCTGTCCATAAAATCATTCACGTAGCTTGAGCCCCAGGCGGTTTGCAGCGTGTCGTTGATATCGTCAATCGATACCCCCAGCGCCTGCGCCTTACGCTGGTCGATATCGACCTGCAGCTGCGGGCTATCGTCCAGACCGTTGTGGCGCACGCGGGTCAGGGAAGGCTCTTCACCCGCCAGCTCCAGCAGCCGGTCGCGCGCGGCCATCAGTGCGATGTGTCCGGCTCCGGCGTGATCCTGCAGCTCCATATCAAACCCTGCCGAGCTGCCGAGCCCGCTAATCGCCGGGGGACTGCTGGCAAAGACGCGCGCCTCTTTGATGTGGCTAAAGGCTTTGGTGGCGCGCTCGATAATGGCGAATGAGCTGCCGGTGTCCGGGTCACGTTGATCCCAGTCTTTCAGGCGCACAAACATGCGCGCGACGTTCTGGCCGTTGCCGCCAGGACCCGATCCCACGGTGGCGAACACCGACAGGACGGTATCTTTCTCTTTGGTGGAGAAGTACGACTCAACCTGCTCGACCACTTTCAGGGTCTGCTGTTGCGTAGAACCGCTCGGCAGCTGCACGGAGGTGATAAACATCCCCCGGTCCTCCAGCGGCAGGAACGAGGTCGGCAGTCGCAGGAACAGGAAGATCATCCCGCCGAGCAGCAGTACGTAGATAAATATCCAGCGCAGGCTGCGCTGCAGAATGCGGCCCACGCCCGCTTCGTAACGCGCGGCGCTGCGGTTAAACATGCGGTTGAACCAGCCGAAGAAGCCTTTCTGACCGTGCTGCTCGCCTTTGTGCAGCGGTTTGAGCAGGGTGGAGCACAGGGCAGGGGTGAGGATCATCGCCACCAGCACCGACAGCACCATTGCCGAAACAATGGTGATGGAGAACTGGCGGTAAATGGCGCCCGTCGTCCCGCCAAAGAAGGCCATCGGCACAAACACTGCGGACAGCACCATCGCGATACCGACCAGCGCCCCCTGGATCTGCCCCATCGACTTGCGCGTGGCCTCGCGCGGTGAGAGTCCCTCTTCGCTCATGATGCGTTCGACGTTCTCCACCACCACGATGGCGTCATCCACCAGCAGGCCGATCGCCAGCACCATCGCAAACATGGTGAGGGTATTGATGCTGTAGCCAAAGGCGTACAGCACCGTGAAAGTGCCGAGCAGCACCACCGGGACGGCAATGGTCGGGATCAGGGTGGCGCGGAAGTTTTGCAGGAACAGGTACATCACGAGGAACACCAGCGCGATGGCCTCAAGCAGGGTTTTGACTACATCCTCGATGGAGGCTTTCACGAAAGAGGTGGTTTCGTAGGCGACTTTATATTCCAGCCCGTGCGGGAAATAGTGCGACAGCTCGTCGAGACGGTTGATGACCTGCTCCGCCGTTGCCATCTCATTGGCACCTGAGGCCAGCTTGACCCCCAGCCCGGATGCCTGCTTGCCGTTAAAGCGGCTCAGGTAATCGTATTTTTCTGCCCCCATTTCCACCGTGGCAACATCGCCAAGGCGCACTTCCGACCCGTCCTGGTTAACGCGCAGGGTGATGTCGCGGAACTGCTGCGGCGTTTGCAGCAGCGACTGGGAGTTGATGGTGGCATTCAGCGCCTGCTTATCGACGGACGGCGTCCCGCCCAACTGGCCAACGGCTATCTGCGCATTTTGCGATTCGATGGCGTCGGTCACGTCTTTCGCCGTCATCTGGAAACTGTTCAGCTTCTCCGGATCGAGCCAGATGCGCATCGAATACTGCGAGCCGTAGGCGTCAATATCCCCCACGCCGTTAATGCGGCTCAGCGGATCCTGAATATTACTGGCCACGTAGTCGGCGATATCCTGCTTATCCATCGAGCCGTCGGTGGAGACAAAGGCGATGGTCAGGATGTTGGTATCACCGGTTTTACGCACCGTCACGCCCTGGTTTTGCACCGCCTGCGGCAGCTTGCGCATCGCGGACTGAAGCTGGTTTTGCACCTGCTGTACCGCTTCATCCGGATCGGCACCCGCGGTAAAGCTCAGGGTGACCGTTGCCTGGCCGGTGGCGCTGCTCTGGGACGACATATACATCAGGTTATCGAGGCCGGTCATGTTCTGCTCAATGACCTGGGTGACGGTGTTCTCCAGCGTTTGTGCGGAGGCGCCAGGATAGTTGGCCGTGATGCGCACATTAGGCGGGGCCAGCTCCGGGTACTGCTCAACGGGGAGTGAAAGAATAGCCAGTGTACCCGTCAGGCATAACAAAATTGCCAGCACCCAGGCAAAAATGGGGCGATCGATGAAAAAATTCGCCATTAAAATGAGACCTCGTTTTGCTGCGCATCGCGATGATAGATTGCCGCCTCACTCTAGCGGCAACGTGGGTGTCAAACGTGGAGAAATAAAGGAGATAATGTAAATTATCATGCGTCTTTACTGTTATTTACCGGCGAGTGGAAGCTGACATTCACCTGGGTGCCGCCGTCCGGTGGCTGCGAGAAGTGCAATGTGCCTCCGAGCCGCCCGGCGCGCTCGCGCATAATGTTCAGGCCGTAGTGGCCTGGCGGCTCGCTGGCATCGCCGATGCCAATCCCGTTATCACGGATATACACAGTATGGACGCCCTCCGGGGCGGTGGCGCAGCTGACGGTGATCTCGCTGGCCTGCGCATGTTTAATGGCATTCAGCACCGCCTCACGCACAATCTGCAGTAAATGCACCTGCTTGTGCGCATCCAGCGCCAGCGTCGAAAGCCGACAGTCAAGGTGCAGTCTGGCACGGGTCTGATTCTGCAGGCTATCCATCGTCTCCTGCAGCGCGGCGGGCAGGTTGGCCTGGTTCAGCGTCAGACGGAAGGTGGCCAGCAGCTCGCGCAGCTGTTGATAGGCGGAGTTCAGCGCCTGAGAAAAATCAGTAATGATGTTTTGCGCCGGGAGATTCTCCGGCGGAACCGCATGCTTAAGCAGCGTCAGCTGGATGCGCAGGTATGAGAGCACCTGCGCCAGCGAGTCGTGCAACTCCCGGGCAATGATGGCGCGCTCCTCCATCAGTAGCAGCTGATGGTAGTGCTTCTGCGCCTGGTTAAAGTAGATCCCGCGTCCGAGCAGGATCGCGACGTTTTTCATCAGCGGCAGCGACACTGCGCTCTGATCGCTCTGCCAGCGCAGCTCGCCGAAGCGGGTCTCCAGCATCACCACCGGCAGGGTCTGCATCTCAAGTTCGCCAGAGGCGCTGCCTTCCTGCAGCTGCCAGTCATCGCTGGCGTGCAGCGCCACATAGCGCATCCCGGCGTACTCCTGCACGATCTGCAGAACATGGCGAAAACAGTGGCTGTCGATCTGGCTGGTATTCATCGCCTGCGAGCACTTAAACAACATCTCCAGCTGCTGGTGGGCTTCATGCAGGTGGCGGGTTTTCTCCTCAACCGAACTTTCCAGCGAGCGGTACAGCGTGTGCAGCTCGGCCGACATGTGGTTAAAGGTGCGTGACAGCAGGCCCAGCTCGTTCGGCAGGTCGCTGTCCGGCACCGGGTGATCGAAGCGGCCCTGTTCAATCTGCTGGCTGGCGGCGACCAGATGCGTGAGCGGGGCTACCACCTGTCGGCGGATGCGGCGCAGGGTGAGAAACGCCAGCAGACAAATAGCGAGCCCGCCCGCCAGTGAAATGGCGACCACCAGCTGGATCTTATGCTCGGCGTAGTGTTGTAAAGAGAGAACAAAAGCGTCGATCCGCCGCACATATTCGCTGATGTGGCTCTGATACCAGCGGTAATCACCCTGGGCCAGCTTTTGATCCACCGTCTGCCAACTGAGCTGCAGCTGGCGATAGCGCTGCTTCACTTCGTTTGGCACATACCAGCGGTCCAGGCTCTGAAGGGCAGGGGCGTCCAGCGTCTGCTGCCAGGCCAGACGATGTGCCGCCAGATCGTTGTCACCACGTTGGATCTCGTAACCCAGCCGATAGCTCTGCATTCGCAGCGAGCCCGCCAGGTTGATCGCTTCGGCATCGCGCTGGCTGCTGGCGAGGGTAAACAGCGCAATCGCACCGGTCAGCAGGGACAACACAATAATCGAGAACAAAGCCCGGGCGAGGCTTCGTGAAACGGGCTGTTTAACGGTCACAAATAGCATCCTGAGCTGAGTGCGGTCCTGTCCTGGCGAGAGTATCGCCAGATTTCGAAACGTCATTTTAACCGCAATGAAATTAATTGATCTGCCACAGGTTCAGGCGAAATAGTTCGCTTTCCTGGGCAATTGAACATTGCCTGATACCGTTGCGGTCGGTAAATACAATATTCATATAAAGAATAAGGTTATGGAAGTCTGGTCGAGTATCTTATGAATCATTTTATCATGGCGAACAGCCAGCAATGTATTGGATGTCGTGCCTGCGAAGTGGCCTGCGTGATGGCTCACCACGACGAGCAGCATCCCCTCAACCCGCGCCATTTTACCCCGCGCATCACCGTGGTCAAAGAAGGCAACAGGCACAGTGCCGTGGCCTGCCATCACTGTGAAAACGCCCCGTGTGCGCAAAGCTGTCCGAACGGCGCGATCGCCAGAACCCGCGACAGTGTGCAGGTGGACAGCCAAAAATGCATCGGCTGCAAAGCCTGCGTGGTGGCCTGCCCGTTTGGCACCATGGAAATTGTGACTACCTTAGAGGCGGCCACCGCGCAGAAGTGCGATTTGTGCCTGGACCGCCCGCAGGGCCCGGCCTGCGTCGAAAACTGCCCGGCGGATGCCTTGTCGCGTGTTACCCCGGACAGCCTCAATCAGCTGGCCCGCACCCGGCGTCTGCGCACGGCCCGTCATGAGGCGCAGCCGTGGCAGACCCGCGCGGGTATCAGCCCGGTGGGCATCAGCAAACGCGAGCAGATGTCTGCTCTGCCGCCGCGCGGTGAGCCAGATAAGCTTTCCCCGGCGGCCCGGGCGAATAACTTTGCCGAAATCTACCTGCCGTTTCGCCCGGAGCAGGCGCACCGTGAGGCCGAACGCTGCCTGAAGTGCGGCGAGCATTCAGTGTGTGAATGGACCTGCCCGCTGCATAACCCTATTCCCCAGTGGGTTGAGCTGGTGCTGGCGGGAAACATCGACGCCGCCGTCGAGCTCTCTCATCAGACTAACTGTCTGCCGGAAATCACCGGCCGGGTCTGCCCGCAGGACAAGTTGTGCGAAGGGGCCTGCACGGTGCGCGACGTCGCCGGTTCGGTGACCATCGGTAACATTGAGCGCTATATCTCCGACCAGGCGCTGGCGAAAGGCTGGCGACCGGATCTGAGCGGCGTGCAGCCGGTGGATAAACGCGTGGCGATTATTGGTGCCGGGCCTGCCGGGCTGGCGTGCGCCGACGCGCTGATCCGTCGCGGCGTCAGCGTAACCGTGTTTGACCGTCATCCAGAGATCGGCGGCCTGCTCACCTTCGGCATTCCGGCGTTTAAGCTGGATAAATCTCTGCTGGCACGTCGTCGGGAGATTTTTACCGCAATGGGTATCCGCTTCGAACTGAACTGCGAAGTGGGAAAAGACGTTCCACTTGCAGAGCTGCTGAGCGACTACGATGCGCTGTTTGTCGGCGTGGGCACCTACCGGTCGATGAAAGCCGGGATCCCGCATGAAGACGCACCGGGCGTGTACGATGCGCTGCCGTTCCTGGTGGGCAATACCCGCCAGCTGATGGGGCTGACCTCTTCGGCAGAAGAACCCTTTGTCGATACCGCCGGGCTGAACGTAGTGGTGCTGGGGGGCGGCGACACGGCGATGGACTGCGTGCGCACCGCGCTGCGTCACGGGGCGACGAATGTCACCTGCGCCTATCGTCGGGATGAAGCCAATATGCCAGGCTCGAAAAAAGAGGTCAAAAACGCCAAAGAAGAAGGTGCGGTGTTTGAATTTAACGTCCAGCCGGTGGAACTGGTGCTCGACGATGCCGGGCGCGTCAACGGCATCCGCCTGCTGCGCACCCGTCTTGGGGAGGCTGATTCGCAGGGCCGCCGCCGCCCGCAACCGATCCCCGGCAGCGAGTTTGTGATGCCGGCCGATGCGGTGATCATGGCCTTTGGCTTTAACCCGCACGCGATGCCCTGGCTGCAGGCGCAGGGCGTCGAGGTCGATGACTGGGGACGGATTGCCGCCAGCGTCGACAGTCGCTTCCGCTATCAGACCAGCAATCCGCAGATTTTTGCCGGTGGCGACGCGGTACGTGGAGCGGATCTGGTGGTGACCGCCATGGCAGAAGGGCGGCACGCTGCCCAAGGGATCGCCGACTGGCTGGGGGTAAAAGCACCCGCCGCCCATTGATCCGACGGACGACAAAATGGGCTTCACCGCGTAGTATGGCGTTAATGCCTTGCGCTATGGAGCCCGTATGTCCCTGAAAATTGACCTGATTAAAGATAAAGTCCTGTCTGAAAACTATTTTGTTCTGCGCAACGTCACCTACGATCTGACCCGCAGCAATGGCGAGGTGATCCGCCACAAGCGTGAGGTGTACGATCGGGGTAACGGCGCCACCATCCTGTTGTACAACCGCGAGAAAAAGAGCGTGGTGCTGATCCGCCAGTTCCGCGTTGCCACCTGGGTCAATGGCAACCTTGAGGGGCGGCTGATTGAGACCTGCGCCGGGCTGCTGGATGACGACGAGCCTGAAGTCTGTATCCGCAAAGAGGCCGTCGAAGAGACAGGTTTTGCCGTGGGCGACGTGCGTAAAGTCTTTGAGCTGTATATGTCCCCTGGCGGCGTGACGGAAATCGTTCATTTCTTCATTGCGGAATACAGCGAGGCGCAGCGCACCAGCGCGGGCGGCGGCGTAGAAGATGAAGATATCGAGGTGCTTGAACTGCCCTTTGCTCAGGCATTAACGATGATACAAACGGGTGAAATACGCGATGGCAAAACGGTGATATTATTACAATATTTGCAGGGCTCCGGGCTAATGGCTTGATCTTATTGAGCTTAAAAAGATGCATTTTGGATAAATCTATCCGATAAATCCGATTGAGCAACCCCGTCCTGAGCAGGAAGATAGCGTCTGTCTGTCTGTCCCGTATGCTTCCAGGATCGTGCTATTCATGCGTCACTGCGTTTTTCTTACTTTCATGCTCTGCATGCTGCCTGCGTCTTTTGTTCAGGCGGCACCGGCACAGCAGTCGTTTACTGACTGGCAGGTTACCTGCAACAACCAGAATTTTTGCATTGCACGTAATACCGGTGAGCATAACGGGCTGGTCATGACCCTGAGCCGCAGTGCGGGTGCCAAAGCCGACGCGGTACTGCGTATCGATCTCGGCGGGCTGTCGACCCCCGATCCGAAAGAACCTGCCATCGCTCCCCGCTTGCGTCTTGACGGAGAGCCGCTCCCGCTGGATGCCAGGCTTTGGCAGATCGCCCCGTGGCGTCTGACCACGGACAATCCCACCCTCATCACTGCCCTGTTAACCACGCTCCAGCAGAAAAAAGCGATCACCCTTGATAAGGGCAAGCAGACGCTCTCGCTGAACGGGCTGAAAGAGGCCATCCAGTTTATCGACGCCCAGCAAAAACGCGGCGGGAGTGAAACTGCGTGGATCAATAAAGGCGACGAGCCGCCGCTGAGCGTGCCGCCCGCGCCTGCGCTGAAAGAGGTGGCGTTGGTCAACCCGACGCCGACCCCGCTGTCGCGCGAGGAGCGCAGCGATCTGGTCGATTACGGTACCTGGAGGATGAATAACAGTCAGTGTTCCCTCGATCCGACGCGTCGGGAAGTGCGGGTGACGGCGTTAACGGATGACAAAGCGCTATTGATAATCAGCTGCGAGGCGGGTGCCTATAACACGGTGGACTTAGCCTGGCTGGTGTCGCGCAAAAAACCGTTCGCGTCCCATGCGGTGCGCCTGCGGCTGCCGTTTATTGCCTCCAGCGAAAGCAGCGACATGGAGCTGATGAACGCCAGCTTTGATGAGAAGAGCCGCGAGTTGACCACTCTGGCACTGGGGCGCGGGATTGCCGACTGCGGGATCCAGACGCGCTGGCGCTTTACCGGCCAGCGTTTTCGCCTCGTGCGCTACGCCGAAGAGCCGAGCTGCGATAACTGGCATGGGCCAGATGCCTGGCCCACGTTGTGGATCACCCGATAATAAAAGCAAAACGGCAACAAGGTTGTAATGCCAGTCAGTTAAGCAACTGACTGGCCCTTTTTCGGGGCTGTGGTGTACCTCCAGGGCCTCTCCTTTACCACCCTCGGGAAGGCCCTTTCCCTTCTTGTCGGCAGCCTGACCATCTG